>JBQCEJ010000323.1:0-6333 GCA_051960355.1 Verrucomicrobiota bacterium
CATGGGCCAAGGTCGATTCAGCGCCCAGGTCCACGATGTCTGCCCCTTGCGCTTTGAGAACACAGCCTCGGCGGATGGCGCTTTCAACCGTGAGACAGACGCTTTCGCGATACCAGGAATCGGCGGAGAGGTTAATCACGCCCATGATCGCGGGGTGGGCGTTGAAATTGAAATGCCGGTCTCCAATGGAGAACTCCGCAACGCGGGCTGAGGCGGCGGAACGATGCGTTTCGAGCAATTCACTGAGCTGTTCGAGAGTTAGCATTGGGCTGAGAATAAGCGAGTTTTCTAGGCTTGTCACTTGGTCGCGCTCGGCTGGCAGATTGAAAAAATAATATTCGACATACAGGCTGGTCGGTTGAAAAATTAGCTGTGCCCATTTACGAATACGAACTCTGTGAAGGTGACTGCAAAGTCTGCGGGGGCCAGTTTACTCTGCGTCGTCCGCTTTCAGCCTCGCCTTTGACCCAATGTCCGGCGTGTAAGAAGCCGGTGCGCAAGATCATTTCGGCTTTTAGTTCGCCGATGAAGCTGAAGCCGCTCTCGATATCCGATGCCAAAAAGGCGGGATTCACGGTGCTGAAGAAGGTCAGCAAAGGAGAATACGAGCGACAATAAAAACCTGATGAATCCCTGGAGCTACATGCAGGAAAGATCAATGCGGAGCCGGGCCACCGCGCGGACGGAAAAACATTGCGCCAAAGGGTTAATTTTGGCTTCATCTAGCGGGTTTTCACGCGGGCTGACCGGCCAAACCGGTCGGTTCGTGCCAGCCGGAGTGGAGTGCCGCCGCTGGTTTGACATTCGCTAAGGGTATGAAACGAAACCGGATGCATGTTTACTATTCAGGTCATGTGCAGGGAGTAGGGTTCCGGTATGCGGTAAAAACGGTTGCAGCGGGGTTTGAAATTGTTGGAACCGTCCGAAATTTGACCGACGGACGGGTTGAATTGGTCGCCGAAGGACTCAGGGAGGAATTAGTGGCGTTCCAAAAAGCCATTCCTGAAGCTGGACTGGCGCGTTTTATTCGGAATGAAGAGGTCAGTTGGAGCGAAGCCTCGGGTGGCTTTCGTGGGTTCGAAATTGTGAGATAAATCAATGAAGTTCGCGATTATTGCCGACATTCACGCCAACCTTGAGGCGTTTCAAGTCGTTTTAGAAGACATCAAAGCGCAGAAGTGCACTCACTATGCTTGTCTGGGTGACGTCGTTGGCTACAACGCCAATCCCAAGGAATGTCTGGACATCGTCCGCAGCATGAACATGCCGTGCGTGAAGGGCAATCACGACGAATACTGCTCCACCGACAGTGCCTTGGATGGATTTAATCCGGCCGCCGCCGAGGCCGTCAACTGGACACGCCAGCAGCTTTCTGAAGATGATCGCCAGTGGTTGCGCGATCTGAAGTACGTCCGGATGGTGACCAATTTCTCCATTGTCCATGCAACCCTCGATGGTCCTCAACGCTGGGGTTATGTCTTTGATAAGCTGGCCGCTGCCGCCAGCTTTACGTATCAGAACACGGCCATCTGCTTCTTTGGTCACACCCATGTGCCGGTGGCGTTCATGCGCGACAGCGTCGTGCGCGGTGGCACCTACTCGAAATTCAAAGTCGAGCCAGGCAAAAAGTATTTCGTCAACGTCGGCGCCGTCGGTCAGCCGCGTGACAACAATCCCAAATCCGCTTACGTGGTTTACGATGTGGACGAAGGCACCATTGAGTTGCGCCGTCTCGAGTATGACATCGCCGCCGCGCAAAAGAAAATTCTTGAAGCGGGCCTGCCCGAACGCCTGGCGGAACGCCTGGCCTACGGCCGTTAGAATTTCCCACAACCGCTTTTACAGTTAATTCTGTTTGCGCCCTGATTCGGGCTTCGCAGTTGAAGATCCTCATCCTCAAACCCAGTTCGCTAGGTGACGTGATCCAAGCGTTGCCAGTCTTGCGACTGCTCAAATCGCACTGGCCTGAAAGCGAAATTCATTGGTGGATCGATTCAGCCCTGGCTCCTTTGTTGGAGGGCGATCGCGATCTTTCGAGTGTCGTTCGTTTTGAACGCCGACGTTGGGCCTCGCCGAGGTACTGGCCTGAAATGCTGCGGAGCGTCCAGTGGATGCGCGAGCAGAACTTTGATCTGGTCATTGATCTTCAATGCCTAGCAAGGAGCGGTGCATTTGCCTGGCTGGCCCGAGGTAAACTTCTGGTGGGCTTGAACGAAGTGCGCGAAGGCGCCCGAGGGTTTTATGACATGGCTCTACGGCGTCCGTCTTACCACACCCACGCGGTGGATTGGTATTTGGAAACGCTCAAGGCGATTCACGTGCCGGTTCATTGGGAGTTTGACTGGATTCCCGAACGGGTTGGCATTGCGGCGGAGCTCAAGCGGAAGTGGCAGATGGACGCGAGTCGGTGGATTGCGATTCAGCCTGGAGCCCGATGGCTCAATAAGCGGTGGCCCGTTGAGAATTACGCGGAGTTGGTGCGGCGGCTGGCAGTGGTTTACCCGGATGTCTCGTTCGTGGTTCTAGGAGGCGATGCGGATCGCGAGATGGGCGCCAGGATTGTTCAGAGTCAACCGGAGCGTTGTCGGGATTTGACCGGAAGAATTTCGCTGACTGAAATGGTGGAATGCATTCGCCTTAGCGAGTTGATGATCACCAACGACACCGGGCCGATGCATGTGGCTGCGGCTTTGGGCAAGCCGGTCATTGGGATTTTTGGTCCCACCGAACCGCGACGCACTGGGCCTTATGGTCAGCTCGAAAATGCGATACAGAACACCGCTCTGGCGTGTGTGCCGTGCATGAAACCTGTTTGCACTTTCCATAAACCGCTCGAGTGTCTGCGCACAATTTCCACTGAACTCGTGATGGCACACGTGCAGAAGCTTCTGACGCAATCGAGTCGCTGAGCGGAGTTTCTAGTCAACGTTTGAATAAAAGGAATGGGCTTGCCGTCGTTCTAGCCGGTCGGAACTTTGGGCAATCGGGAGCAATCCCGTTTTGTGGCTTGCCAGTTCGACTGACCTCCATAGAGTGGTTCAATGAAAAAATCAGGCCTATTATTTTCGGTGCTTTTGGCTTCCGCCTGGTGCGTGAGCGCGCAAGTCACCGTGGATCTTACGCTGGGGCAAGATCAGTTCTTGGCGGGTGAATCGATGCCGCTCACTGCGAAGATCGTCAATCGTTCCGGTCAAACATTGCACCTGGGAAAAGATCAGGAGTGGCTTTCGTTTTCCATCGAATCCAAGGACGGTTACGTGGTCACCAAGCAAGGCGAAGTGCCGGTGGAAGGGGAATTCGCTTTGGAAACCTCCAAGCTCGCGAAAAAGCAGGTCGACGTCGCTCCGTATTTCAGTTTTTCCAAGCCGGGTCGATACACGATCACAGCTTCCGTGCTGATCCCGGAATGGAATCAGCTGATCAGCAGTCCGCCAAAGTCTTTTGATATCATCATCGGTTCCAAGCTGTGGGAGCAGGAAGTTGGTTTGCCGCCCGCTCCCGGTGCCGCCCAGCGCGCGCCAGAATTGCGCCGCTACACGCTGCATCAGGCAAATTATCTCCGAAAGCGTTTGATGCTTTACGTGCAGATTTCCGACTCGATGGGAAAGGTTTACAAGGTGTTTCCCATCGGGCCGATGTTGTCCTTCGGGCAACCCGAGCCGCAGGTGGACAAGTTCAGCAACCTGCACGTGCTTTACCAGGACGGTCCGCGTTCCTTCAACCACACAGTTGTCGATCCGCGGGGAACCGTGCTTCTCCGACAGGAATTTGACATGGCGCCGCGTCCGCGTTTGAAGGTGAATCCGGAAGGCGATCTCGAAGTGGTTGGCGGCGTCCGTCGTGTTACCTCCAGTGATATTCCTCCACCGAAACCGGCAGAAAACAATGTTGAGCCAGCGAAGCCCTGAACGATTATCTCTGCTGGTCTGGTCCCTGTTGGGCCTGTTCAGTCTGTTTGCGTCGATTGCGTCTGCGCAGGAAATTATTCTCCACCTCGAAGGCGGCGATAAGGTTTCAGGTTTCATGCTTTCGGAAACCACGAACAACGTGGTGCTTTCCAACAGTTGGATTCCTGAGATATCGATTCCCGTCAGTCAGATCGTTCTTCGGCTCACCAACATGCCGCCCGTTGCCGTGGCGGATTCCTCGTCGTCAGCCTCTACGCTGCCGGCTCTAAATGGTCGGGTCGAACCGAAGCCTGGCGGGCCTCTGGCACCATTAAAATCCAATGGTTGGATGGGAGAAGCGCAGACCGGCTTGGATCTGTTGTTTGGCTCGAAAGACCGGCAGATTTTCCACGGCCGTTTCAAGCTCGCTTACCAGCAGCCGTATCACTCCGACCCCAAGAAGTTTTTCAGGAACATGTTCGACTACTCGGCTGAATATGGAACCACCGAGGGCGAAACCTCTTCGGATCGGATGAATGCCAGCGACAAGGCCGCGCTGGATTTTTCCAAAAGCTGGTACGTCTATAATCTGGCCGGCGGCGGATACGACCACATTCTCAAGATTGACGCGCAATATGAGGCGGGACCAGGTCTCGGCTATCATCTTTTCACGCTCAGGAACTTTGTGATGAACGTGGAGTTCGGCCTGAATTATCAGGCTCAGTTCCGCAGCGACAACTCTCAGATTCAGGACGTTTACTATCGTTTTGCTGAGGAACTGGTCTGGAAGGTTGCGGGCCGACTCAGCCTCGCAGAAAAGCTGGAGTATTTCCCCCGATTCAACTGGTCCGGAGAACGCCTGCGGTTCGAGAGCACGTTGACTTACGGACTCTGGAGAAACCTGTACTTGAACCTGACGCTGCTGGATCTCTACGACACGCAATCCGCTGATCAGGTCAACCACAACGACCTGCAAATCCGCTCGGCCATTGGCGTGAAATTCTAGCCAGCGCTGACGGCGGGCTACTGCAGCAGATCGTCCAGGGATTGCACCCGCGCCTGCATGCGCTTCAGCACCGGTTGCGCCCGCGAGGCCGCGTTCACTTCCGTCTGGCCGGGGAAGGATTCCATGGTGACGCGAACCGCGGCAATCGGGTCGCCGTTCCGATCGCGCAAGGGCAGCGATACTGAAACAGTCCCTTTGTCCTTGCTGAAATAGCCGGTGCCGTTCTTGAGAATATCTTCCTCGGTGGCGCCGCCGGTCTGACCGATTTCCTTTTCGTCTTTGCTGGCCACGACCTCCGGTTTGCCATCGGGCGTTTGCACGGCGAAAATTTTCAAGCCGAGCAGGCGCGGATATTCCTTCAGCGCATCACGCACCAAAGCCTTGGCTCCAATCTCGTAAGGCGTGTAGGTGATGCGAGCATCGGTGAAGTAGCTCACGGAATCTGATTTCGTCCAGAACCCGATTTTGCCGGTGCGTTTGGAACTGTTGTCCACGAGCTTGATGGCTTCGTTTCCGTCCAATGCACAGGCGATTCGCGTGCCTTCCGCTTGAACGGTGAGCGTGTGCCAGACGTCTTTCGAAATGGGGTGATCTGGCCCCAAGGGGGTTTTTAATTCGCCTTTTTCAACTTTGTAACAGCGAAAGTTGTTTCCCAGCCCGCTGGCACGAACCACGTAAAAATTCGATTCGTTCTGAAAACGAAAAACCACTCCAGCCATCTGTTCCAAAGCGCCACCCACGATTTTGAAACGCGTGGTCAGCTTGAAATCGCTGTAAACCTCGGCGTCATACACAAGAATCGGAAACCGGTTGTCCAACGGTTGGCGATTCAGTTGTGCCAGCACCGGCCGACGCGATGACGCCGGTGCATTCGAAACCGTCGAGGTTTCAGGCGCTGGAACTTCGTCAAGAATCAGCTTCCAGTCCCCCGGCTTGCCCACACCTGCGACGGTGCTGCGGAACCCAGGTGGAATTTGATCCAACGGCAAATCATCAAAAGAAAAAGCCCGCTCTGCCGCAAGTGAGGGCAACGCTAAAAGAGCCAGGGCGCCAAGCAGAAAAAAATGCATGACGCGGAAACTACCACAAAGCCCCGATGCGACAAGCATTCACGGATGGTTCCAACCGCGCAGTTCGATGAGAATGTCGGCAATCACGCTTCCGCAATTCACGCTTTTCAGGGCGCGCGTTTCTTGTCACAGTGCGTTGCAACAAGGTCCAGTTGGCTGATGAAAAAAATCCTGCTTGTTGAAGATGACGCATTGATCGCCCGTATCTATCGGCAAAAGCTGACAGAAGCGGGGTTCGAAGTCATTGTCGCCCCGGACGGATTGGAAGCCATGAAACAGCTTCCCGGCCTGCATGCAGATCTGGTCGTGCTCGATATCCTGATGCCCAAATTGAGCGGCCTCGATGTGCTCCGTTTCATTCGGCAGGATG
>JBQCEJ010000324.1:0-10901 GCA_051960355.1 Verrucomicrobiota bacterium
AGCCTGCCCGGTGGGTTGCAGCGAACGCAACGATTCCTCGGTCAACAGCAAAGGCGCGCGCGCATCGTCCAGAATGAACGCGAGGCGATCCTTGGGATACGCGGGATCGAGCGGAACGTAAGCGCCGCCGGCTTTGAGAACTCCGAGAACGCCGACGAGCAAACGCCAGGAACGTTCGAGGCAGATGCCCACCAGCACGCCCGGACCCACTCCAAACCCGCGCAGATAGTGCGCGAGCTGGTTGGCGCGGGCATTCAGTTCCGCGTAGGTCAGGCGATTGTTTCCGGCGATTAACGCGATCGCTTCGGGTGTGCGTTGGACTTGTTCTTCGAACAATTGCGCCAGTGGCGCGTCCGTTGGCAAGGCGAGTTGGGTTTGATTCCATTCCACCAAAACGCGATGCGCTTCGCTGGCTGGCATCAATGGCAGGCTGGAGAGCCGTTGTTCCGGATTTTCAATGGCCGCCTGCAACAAGGTCCCGAAGTGTTCCGCCATTCGCTCAATTCGTTCCGCATCGAACAGCGCCGTGCTGTATTCGATCCAGCCGGACAAACCTTCGCTCGTGGGCATCAGGTCGAGCCGTAGGTCGAGCTTCGCGGTCTGGTTTTCGATTTCAAAGGGTTCGAAGCTGACGCCCGCCGCAGCGGTGGCGGGAACCGGGTCGGTGGCATAATTGAACATCACCTGGAACAGCGGCGTGTAGCTGGCGTTACGCGGCGGGCGCAGTTCTTCCAATATACGGGCGAATGGCAAGTCCGCATGGGCCAGCGCGCTCTCGGTAATCTCTTTCACCCGACCGAGCAGTTCCGCGAAGGTAGGATCGCCGGACAAATCACTGCGCAGCACCGCGGTGTTTTCAAAATTGCCGACCACGTCGCGCAATTCAGTCCGCCCGCGTTGTGAAGTGATGGAGCCGACGGCAATGTCCGTCGTTCCGGTGTAGCGCGCGAGCAGAGCTTGGAAGGCGGCCAGCAAGGTCACCCCAGGCGTGCAACCGTGGCCTTCGCTCAATTTCTCAATGGCCAGTGTGATGGCTTTGGACAGCAATAGTGGATGGCGCGCGCCGGCATCGTTCTGATGGGCTGGTCGGGGCCGGTCCGCAGGCAAGTCCAGCAGGGCGGGCATGCCCGCGAGCCGTTGCTTCCAGAATTCGAGTTGTTCGGATGACTGTTCCGTCGTCTGCGACACCAGCGAAAGTGCGTCGGTGTAACTCAAAGACGCGGTGGCGGGCGGAATTGGCAATCCGCTGCTCAAGGCTTGATAGAGTTGCGTCAATTCTTTGACGAGGCAGCGAACGGATTTGGAATCGCAGGCCAGTTCATGCGTGATCAGCAGCAGCCGGTGATCTTCCGCGCCGAGCCGCAGAAGAATCGGCCGCAGCATGGGGCTGGATCGGATGTAAGCGCGGCGTCCTTCATGCGTGGCAATGACGCGGGCTTCCTGAAGGCGTTGCTCCGCTGGCAAATGGGAAAGGTCGATGATCTGAAGGTGAATGTCCTTCGGTTCGCAGATGAGTTGCACGGGCAATCCGTCTTCGGCTGGAAAAACCAATCGCAAGGCATCGTGCCGACGCGCCAGTTCAGTCAGGCTTTGCTCCAGCGCCGGAACGTTCAACGGCCCGCGCAGATGTAATCCGGTTGGGATGTTGTAGGACGATTGTTGCGGCTCAAATTGGTCCAGGAACCAGATGCGTTTTTGTCTCGCGGTGGGCGGCAGATGATGCCCCTTGGAAACTGTCGCCACGGGCAACACCGGCGGCAGCGTGTTGCCGGCTCGCTCCAAACGTTCGGCGAGCCCAGCGACGGTGGGATGATCAAACAGGCTGGCGAGAGAAATATCAACCTGCATCGCGGCGCGGATGCGCGACAGAACCTGCGTGGCCAGCAGCGAATGTCCGCCCAGATCGAAGAAGTTGTCATGCACGCCTACGCGATTGAGCCCCAGGACTTCGCACCAGGTGCTGGCAATGATTTCTTCCACGGGACTTCGCGGTGCCAGATAATTCTGATCCAGGTTCGGGCGCTCATCGCCGGGCCTGGGCAACGCCTGGCGGTCCACCTTGCCGCTGGGACTCAAGGGCAGGGCTTCCAGCGGGACGAACGCCGAAGGCACCATGTGGGCTGGCAATTTGCGTTTAAGAAAATCCAAAAGCGCGCTGACGCCTGGAGCCGGGCCGCCTCGTGGCACGACATAGGCGACGAGCCGCTTTTGGCCGGGAGTGTCCTCACGCGCCAGAACGACGGCATCCTTCAAGGTCGGATACTCGCGCAAGGCATTTTCGATTTCACCTAACTCGATTCGAAAGCCACGGATCTTCACCTGTTGATCCACTCGCCCGAGGAATTCAATCGTGCCGTCCAAACGAAACCGGGCCCGATCGCCGGTTTTGTAAAGGCGCTCCGAAGGGATTTCCGGGAAAGGATTGGGAATGAAATTCGCCGCTGTCAATTCAGGCCGGTTCAGGTAACCGCGCGCCAGTCCCGCACCGCCAATGTGCAGTTCGCCTTCTGAGCCGATGGGCGTCAATTGCAGATCCGGGCTCAGAATCAGAACATGCGTGTTGGCAATCGGACGGCCAATCGCCAGTGATTCCTCTTCCGCCGACGCGATGTGCAGGGTCGCGGTGATCGTCGATTCGGTGGGACCGTAAGCGTTGATCAGAGTCACTTTCGACCCGACAACGTCTCTCCAGCGCCGCCAACTCGCATCGGCCGCGCGCTCTCCGCCAATCACAACGAGACGCAGGGACGATGGCAGCGATTCGGAATCGAGACTGTCTACGAGGTCGTGCCAATACGCGGTCGGGATGTTGACCACCGAGAGGTTTTCCGTTCGGACAAATTCCAGGAATGTTTCCGTCGAAGAGATTGTGTCATCGGTTCGCATGACCACGGCGGCACCGGAGAGCCAGCTTGGAAAAAGTTCTTCCATCGCAATGTCAAAGCTGAACGGGCTGAACTGGAGAACGCGATCCTGCGCTTCCAGCTGGAACGCCTGGATCACGGCCAAGTTGTGATTCAACAAGGATCGGTGCGTGATCTGAACGCCTTTGGGTTGGCCCGTCGAACCCGAGGTGTAAATCACGTAGGCTAGATTTTCCAGACTGCACGGGCACGTTGGGTTCTGAGCGGAACGCGCTTGAATGTTCTGCTGTTCGTTCAGGTCATCCAGGCAAATCACCTTCGCTTGGCCGGCGTTCAACCCGGCAGCGACTGTCGTTTGAGTCACGAGCAGACTGGCTTGGGAATCCGCCAGCATGTAGCACAAGCGATCCACGGGATAAGAGCGATCCAGCGGAACGAAAGCGCCGCCGGCTTTCCAGATCGCCAGCAGTGCCACCGGAAGATCCAGCGAACGATCGAGGCAGACGGCGACGAGCGTTTCGGGGCCGACCCCGATCGCTTGCAAATGATGCGCCAGTTGATTGGCGCGCGCGTTCAGTTGGGCGTAGGTCAATTCAGAACTCTGGAAACGGAGGGCCGTGGCGTTTGGAGTTTTAGCAGCCTGAAGTTCAAAGGCATGCGAGTAAGATTGCTGGAGCGAAAAATCGACGGCGGTTCGGTTCCATTCGTCGAGCTGTTTCGGGCGCGGCGCGGATTCAGATGGTTTGGAATTGATGGTGATAGGCGGGTTGCTGGACGTGGACGATTGATTGAGGCAACGAGTCAGAGCCTGCGCCAGGGTTTTAACGCAGGGTTCCTCAAGGATTTTTTCGTGGACTCCGGGCACGATGAAGATCTGCACGCGATGACGCGCAAGATCGCCCCAGCCGTAATCCGGGTCGTAGGAGCAGAGCAATGGATGACCCGGGCTGCGGAAGAGTTGCACGTGGCCGGTGAATGGCTTGGGATGATAATTGACCAGTGCGCGGATGTGGCTTTCCCACAGCTTGCGCTGCTCGGACGAGAAGGAAGAGAGATCCACCAGTTCGCCGGCGTCCACGGTGGCTTTGGAGCTGCGGGTGTGACCGAGGAAACGATCAGCGCGGCGTTTGAGCATCTTGCTTTTCCACCGGAAGAATTCGCGGCGCTGCGGTGGAGTCCATTGCAGGAAATATTTCACCCAGTAACAAAGATTGATCCCGAGGCGCATGAACCAGATCGGCGACCACCAGGCGAGTCGCGAGTAGCGTGAATTGGCAGGCGCGCAGTTGAACAAGGCAAGCACTGCGACTTCTTCACCTTGCTCCTTGAGTTGCCGCGCCATTTCATAAGCGACATTGCCGCCGAAACAGTAGCCGCCGATGTGATACGGCCCGCGAGGCTGCACGGCGCGCAGGTCGGTGATGTATTGCGCGGCCATTTCCTCAACGGTCGCGAACTCTTCCCGGCCATCGAGACCGCGTGAGCGCAGGCCGTAAACCGGCTGATCCTGGCCGAGATGACGCGAGAGATTGATGTAGCCCCAGAACATTCCACCGCCGGCGCCATGCACGAAAAAGAGCGGTGGCCGGGTGCCGCGGGGTTGGATTTCGACGAGTGAGGTTCCCGAAATGGCGCTCTCTTCCTGAATTTCTTTCCGCAAAATCGCGGCAAGCTGTTCGATCGTTGGCGCCTGAAAAATCGTGGCCAGCTTGAGCTTGCGGCCAAACGCTTTCTCGATCTGAGCGATCGCCCGAACTGCCAGCAGCGAGTGGCCGCCCAGTTCAAAGAACTTGTCCTGGATACCAATCGGCTGGATGCCCAGCACGTTTTCCCAGATGCGCGTCAACTCGACTTCCACGGCGTCCTGCGGCGTCGCGTAACGCTTTTCGAGTTCCGGACGCGCATGATCAGGCGTCGGCAACGCCTGGCGATCGACCTTGCCGTTGGGCGTGAGCGGCAAAGAGTCGAGGCGAACGAACGCGGCGGGCACCATGTATTCCGGGAGTTTCTCCTGAAGAAACTGGCGCAATTCAGGAATGCCAGGCGCTCGTTTGCCGCTCGGAACGAAATAGGCCGCGAGCTTTTTGTCATTGTTGCCATTGGCATGAACCGTTACCACGCAATCGCGAACACCGGCGTGCCGGCCCAGAGTGCTTTCGATTTCGCCCAACTCGACTCGGAAACCCCGCAGCTTCACCTGCTGATCCATGCGACCGATGAATTCAATGCTGCCATCAGGCAGCCAGCGCGCGAGGTCCCCAGTCTTGTAGAGCAGCTCCGCGCTTTCGCCGTCGCGATAGGGATTGGGAATAAATTTCTGCCTGCTCAACTCGGGTTTTTTCCAATAGCCGCGCGCGAGACCGTCGCCGCTGACATGCAGTTCGCTAGGTACACCGATGGGAACGGGATTCAGATTGGCGTCGAGAATGTAGCATTGCGAGTTGGCCAGCGGTCGTCCGATTGGAATTGTGGCGGCGTCGGGAGCCACTTCACGAACCTCGTACCAGGTTGAGAACGTGGTGTTCTCGGTCGGGCCATAGACATGCAGCAGATGTTTGGGACGATGTTTCAAAATTGCGGAAACGCGCTGCGGATCGACCGCTTCGCCACCGAACAGCAACACGCGAACGCTCGCAAAAGCATCGGGCTGCTCGGTTGCCATCTGATTGAACAACGCCGTCGTTAGAAAGAGCACGCTGATCTGTTGCTCGCGCAGTTCCCGGGCGAAATCCTGCGGCGACAAGGCAACGTCGATGGAGATTCCCACCAGGCGCGCGCCGTTCAGCAGCGCGCCCCAGATTTCAAACGTCGCCGCGTCGAACGATGTGTTCGAGGCCTGGGCGATGTGGTCCTGCGGCGTCAACTCGATGTAGTTTGTATTCAGCACAAGCCGCGCGATGGCGCGATGCGGAACAGCAACGCCCTTGGGTTGGCCCGTGGAGCCGGACGTGTAAATCAGGTAAGCGGTGTTGTCCGGCTTGGCCGAGCTTGGCAGGTTCGTCCGCGCTTCGCGGGCAATCAGTTCCCAGTCGGAATCGATGCACACGACGCGGGTGGCGCTGCGGGGCAAATATCCAACCAGCGATTGATGCGTCACAAGGACCGGCGCCTTGGCATCGGCGAGCATGTGCGCCAGGCGCGTCTTGGGATAACTGCGATCTAGGGGAACGTAAGCTCCGCCGGCTTTCAGAATCGCTACTATCGCCACGATGATATCGACGGAGCGCTCCATGCAGAGCCCGACCGGAACTTCTGGTCCGACGGAAAACTTTTTCAAATGGCGCGCCACCTGGTGGGCGCGCGCGTCCAACTCGTGATACGTCAGCGTCTTCTGACCGTAAGCGACTGCGACAGCATTCGGCGTGCGCTCAACCTGCGATTCAAATAATTCCGCGACGGTGCGATCGTTCGGGTAGGTGGTTTTCGTCGCATTCCAATCGGCCAGAATTACGCGCCGTTCGGCTTCGGTAAGGAGCGGCAATTCGGAGAGGCGCCGCTGCGGCGTGGTGACAATCGCGGTCAGCAAGGTTTCAAAATGCCCCAGCAACCGGTTCATGGAATCGGCTGCGAACAGGTCCCGATTGAATTCCACCCGGGCGAGCCAGCCGTGTTCGGCCTGTTGCAGAACGAACGTCAGGTCGAACTTCGCCGTGTCGCTTTCGATTTCGACCAGGCGCGTCTCCAATCCGGGCCAGCGCAGGTTTTCCAGCCCGCGTTGCTGAACGGCGAACATCACGCGGGTGAACGGGATGTGATTCAAAGTGCGTTCGGGTCGAAGTTCCTCCACCACTTTTTCCAGGGGCAAATCCTGATTCGCAAATGCGCCCAGAGCCGTTTCACGGACACGTGCCAGCAGCGTTTCAAAGGTCGGATCGCCGGCAAGGTCGGTCCGAAGAATCAGTGTGTTGACGAAAAAGCCGATCAGGTCTTCGGTTTCAGGATGATGCCGCCCGGCAATTGGTGCGCCGACCAGGATGTCGGTTTGCTGCGTATAGCGGTGCAGCAGCGTCTTGAATGCGGCCAGAAAAACCATGAACGGAGTCGTGCCGGTGCGGCTCGTCAGCGCGTTGAGACCGGCTTCGATGGGTGGCACCAGCCAGCGCGAGATCGTCGTGCCGCGAAAGCTCGGAACCGCCGGGCGCGGATGATCTGTTGGCAATTCGAGCACCGGCGGATTGCCCGCCAACTGCTGGCTCCAATACGCCAGTTGCTTTTCCTGCGTTTCACCGCGCAACCAGTCGCGTTGCCAAAGCGCGTAATCGGCATACTGCACCGGCAATGGTTTCAACGCGCGGGCTTTTCCCGTGTGAAAGGTCTCGTAGAGCGCGGTCAGTTCGCGAAAGCAAACCTGCAGCGACCATTCATCCGAAATGATGTGATGCGTGTTCAGGAGCAGCCAGTGCTTGTCCGCTTCGAGTCGATACAGCGTGGCGCGGAGCAGGGGCGCGGTGGTGAGGTCGAACGGCCGGTTGGCTTCCTCGCGCAAGCGGCGTCGCGCCTCGCCCTCGCGTTCGGCGGGTTTGAATCCGCTCAGATCGTGTCGGACGATTTTGAGACTGAGGTTCTCTTCGACAATTTGAACCGGAATCTCGTCCACGCAGTCAAACCGCGTCCGCAGAGTTTCGTGGCGGGCGATCAAAGCCTCCAAGGCTTTTTGCAAAGCCGCCAGATCCAGCTCGCCGCGCAGTTCAATGGCAACGGGAACATTGTAAAGCGCGCTGTTCGGCTCAAGCTGATCCAGGAGCCAGAGTCGCTGCTGGGCAAAGGAGAGCGGGACCGTGTCGAGTTGGAGGGCGGCTTGACGCAGGCGCTCTTCGAGCAGCGCTCGCTTTTTATCAGGCGAAGTTGTGGGTCTCAAAGTCAGGTTCATTGGCACAGCAAAATTCAATTCGGACGGGCTAACAGCGATTCAACTTCGGCCTCGGAAAGCTCGTCAATCCGGGCGAGCAGTTGGCGGGCTTCAGCGCGTTGGTTGCGACGGTTGACGATCGCTCGGGCGCGGAGTTCCGCAGGTGGAGCGTGACGGATTCGATCCGCGAGTTCCGCCACGGTCGGTGCTTCAAAGATGGCGCGGACCGGCAGTTCCACCTGGAAGGATTTCGCAAGGTGCGAAATGATGCGCGTGGCCAAAAGTGAATGGCCGCCGAGTTGGAAAAAATTGTCGTGGATGCTCTGCACGTCTCGACCGAGAACCTCGCTCCAGATTTTCAGGAGCAACTCTTCGGTTGAGTTGCGCGGCGGTTGCGATGCTTCCAGAGCAGTGTTGCTGGTGAAATCCGGCGACGGCAGCGCCCGATAATCGAGCTTGCCGTTCGCGGTCAAAGGCAGCGTCCTAGCTTCCATCAGACATGAGGGAATCATGTAAACCGGCAACTTGGATCGGAGGAATTGTTGGAGGCTCGCTGCGTCAAATGAACAGCCGGGCTGCATGGCCACATGCGCGACCAGTTGCGTGCCCTGAGCCGGAATTTCCCGCGCCACAACGGCCGCTTCTCGAACGGAAGGATGCTGCATCAACACGGATTCGATCTCGCCGGGTTCCACTCGAAAGCCGCGAATCTTCGCCTGGCGATCGTTGCGTCCGAGAAATTCAAGATTGCCGTCAGGCCGCCAGCGGACGCGATCACCGGTGCGATAGAGACGCTCATCGTCCTCGGGGCGCGTGATAAATTTCTCGCGATTCAACTCTGGGCGATTCACGTATTCGCGCGCCAGACCATCGCCGCCGATGAAGAGTTCGCCCGGAACTCCCACCGGCACGGGCGACAGATATTGATCGAGGACGTAAACGCGCGTGTTGCTGATCGGCTTTCCAATCGGGACGGATTTGCCGCCGCGCCAATCCGCCGGCACGGGATAGCAACAGGTGAACGTGGTGTTTTCCGTGGGACCGTAGCCATTGATCAAACGGCAATTGGGCAATTCACGAATGACTTTTAAAACGTGCGGCACGGAAAGCACATCACCACCGGCCAGCAACTGGCGCACCGACTTGAGGCTCGGCAGTTGTTCATCGACCATTTGATGAAATAGTCCGGCGGTCAGCCACAAGGTCGTGATCTGATGCGTTTCAATCGTGCGCCCGAGTTCTTCGAGCGACGGAATTTCCGGCGGGAAGAGAACCAGCCGGGCCCCGTTCAGCAGGGCTCCCCAGATTTCAAACGTGGACGCGTCGAATGCCAGTGGTGCCACATGCAGAAAAACGTCGCTCGCGGAAAACGTGATGTAATTGGTGTGGCGCACGAGTCGAATCACAGCGCGATGCGGAATGGCCGCCCCCTTGGCCAGACCTGTTGAACCCGAAGTGAACATCACATACGCGAGGTTCGCGGCGGAGCTGTCCCGTTCCAAATTGTCTCCGCTTTCGCGTTCAAGATCGCGTTCTTGATCGAGGCAAATGGTCTTAACCGAAGCATTCGCCTCCCAACCGCTGCGCGAATCGGTGATGACCAGTGGCGCAGCCGTGTCTTGAAGTAAAAACTCAAGGCGCTCTCGAGGATGAGAAGAATCGAGCGGAAGATACGCGCCGCCCGCCTTGAGAATGGCCAGCAAGCTGATGATCATTTCCGGGCTGCGATCCAGAGCCACGCCCACCAAGGTTTCACTGCGAATTCCCAGTTGCTTCAAACGCCGCGCCAGTTGATTCGCGCGCCGATTGAGTTCGCCGTAAGTGATGCGCCGCTGTTGCGAGATCAGCGCGATGGCGCCGGGTGTTTTTGCCGCCTGCGACTCGAACAGTTCATGAATACCGTGGTTGCGTTCGTAAGCCGTCGTGGTCTGGTTCCAATCCAACAGGACGAGTTGACGCTCGGCGTCGCTCAACAGCGGCAATTCTGAAATTGGCCGCGCAGGATCCGCCACGATGCTGTCCACCACGAGTCGAAATTGCTGAAGAAAACGCTGGATCGCAGCGGGTTCGAAGCGGTCCGTGCGATATTCAAGGCGACCCTTGATTCCGTCATCGGTCTGTTCCAGCAAAAAGGTCCAGTCGAACTTCGCCGTGCTGGTTTCCACTTCCAGAATGCTGGCGCGCAGATCGCCCAGCGTCCATTGGGCAGGGTAGCCGCCGTGCAACGCCATGATCACTTGAAACAATGGATTTTTGCCCAGCGACCGCTCGGGTTGCAGTGCTTTGACGACTTCATCGAACGGCATTTGATGATGCGCAAAAGCTTGAAAGGAACTTTCGCGAACGCTCGCGAGCAGCTGAATGAACGTCGGATTGTTTTCGATCCGGGTCCGCACCGCGATTGTGTTCACAAACAAGCCAATCAGGCTTTCGGTCTCGATCTGATCGCGCCCGGAAATCGGTGTGCCGACGATGAAATCATTTTGGCCGGTGAGGCGATGCAGCAGAGCCTTGAAGGCGGCGAGCAGGACGATGAAAGGCGTGGCGCTTTCCTGACGCGCCAGTTGTTTCAGGGCAATCGTGATCTCCGGTGAAAAGGTGATTGGCTCAGACGCGCCGTCCAATGCCGAACCCGGAGCCGCCGGAGCGTCGGTTGGCAATTCGGAGTCCGGCAATTCACCCGAGAGATAGTCTTTCCAAAAGGCGATTTCTTCAGGCGCAGTGCGCGCAATTTCATTCCTCTGCCAATGAGCGTAGTCGAGATATTGAATCGGAAGTGCGGGCAGTTCGGCGGCAGGTTTGCTCGGCTCGCCGGGTGTGTAGAGCGCGGTGATTTCACGGCGGAGAATTTCAAACGACCAGGCATCGGCTATGATGTGGTGCAGGTTGAATAGAACGATGTGTTCAAGTTCCGACAGCCGAAAAACGTGAACGCGGAACAACGGGCCTTGCTGTAGATCGAACGGGAGACGCGCGCTTTCATGGATCCGCTGGCGTGCGTGTGAATCCGGATCCGTTCGCGTGGACAAATCCTCGAAGGTCAATGGCAGCGCTTGAGAAGACGAAATAACTTCGACGGGACGGCCTTCCACGGAGCTAAAGGTGGTGCGCAAGGTTTCGTGACGACGTTGAACCTCGTTGAGCGCCTCGCGAAAGGCGGAAAGGTCGAACCGGCCTTGCAATCGCCA
>JBQCEJ010000325.1:0-7486 GCA_051960355.1 Verrucomicrobiota bacterium
CGATCGGCCGGAAAAAATCGTCGCCCAAACCGGCGACGGCGCGCGTTGGGGTCTGAAAGTGGAAGTATTTGCCGAGCCCCGCGAATTGACGCTCGCCCAGGCTCAGATCAAGTTCGCCCGCGAAATGGCCGGCAGCCGCCAGGAAATCACCGTGCTTGATCGCTTTCCTGGCATGTCGCAATCGCTCTTCACCAGCTACGCCGATCTCTTTGCCGGGGTTCTCGAATGGTTGCCCAAGGCCAACACTCCCGATCGCGTTGGCATGCAGGAACGCAGTCCCGGCGTCTGGGTCGGCTTGCACACACGCATCGCACCCGACGCCAAACTCCATGCCCCGTGCTGGATCGGCCAGAATGTTTACATCGGCGCCGGTGCGATTGTCGGTCCGATGGCCATCGTGGAGGACCGGAGTTTCATAGAACCCAAAGCGGAAATCATTAGCAGTGCCATTGGGCCGGATACATTCGTGGGTCAACTGGCTGTCCTTCAAGACGCGTTCGCCTGGGGCAACCTGCTGGTGAACTGGAAAACCAATCTGCCCACGCGCATCGAAGAGCCGTTTGTGCTTTGCGCATTGCGCGGACCGGCTTTGGCTCCGGCATCGGAAAGCCTGCTGGGCCGCCTGTCGCACGTGTATGAGCGCAACAAAGACGAACTGCAAACGTTCTGGAAACATTTTCTGCTGGAGAAAGAAGACAAGGTCTCAACGCACGACAAGTTATGAGGCCGTGGGAAAAACCAATGAACGCTGAACAACGAACGTCGAACACCGAAGATTCAAAAGTATAGCCAACGCGACGCAGATTCCTTCAGTCCGTCAACAATTCCAAATCCGCCTGCTTTTTCTTTTGATGTCGCGCCACGATCATCTTCGTCACAAAGAAACACAGGAGCGCGGACGGAATGGCGAAGGCAATCGATCCCAGCAGCAAGGGTTTGCCGACGGTCAGAAACGTCGTCCAGTTTCGCCACTGATGCCAGCCCAGGTGCACTTTGGATAGCTTCTCCGGCCAACGATGCGGATGGCTCAACAGCCAGTAACCGACCTTGTACTCCCACACGTAAATCACCGGCATCAACGGCAACAGCAAATCATGCAGCGCTCCGGCAATCACCGCCGCCAGGATATTGCCGCGCGTGAGCCAGGTGAAGAAAATCGCGGAAATGGTTTTCAGTCCAAACAGCGGAGTGAAGCCAAAAAACACACCGATAGACGATCCGCCAGCGATCGCCTCCGGAGTGTCCCGAATCGCCAAGAGCCTCAGCGAATGTTCGCGCAACCAGCGGTGAACGTTCATGAAGAAACGCCGCCCGCATGGCGACGATTGAAAGCCACGGCATCTTCGTAGCGGACACCCTGACCGCCAAAAATATCAAGCGCCGAACCAATCGTGAGATGGATTTTCCCCTGCCCCAGCGCCGTCACCGCTTCCAAATCCTCAAGGCAACTGGCACCGCCCGCATAGGTCGTCGGAATCGGCGTCCAGTTTCCCAGGTTCGCCACCAATTCCCGGTCAATGCCACGGCAAAGTCCCTCAACATCCACCGCGTGAATCAAAAATTCATCGCAGGACTTGGCCAGCCTGTTCAACACCTCGCGCTCAACCTTCATTTCGGTAAATGTCTGCCATCGATCCGTAACCACAAAATAACTGCCTTCGCGTTTCCGGCAACTCAGGTCCAGCACCAGACGCTTGGATCCAACCGCTTTCACCAGCGTTTGAAGCCGCTCCTCGTCCAAAGCCCCGTTTCGAAAAACCCAAGACGTGACGATCACATGCGAAGCACCGGCGTCGAGCCAGGAACAGGCGTTTTCCGCCGTGACTCCGCCGCCAATCTGCAAGCCGCCCGGATACGCCGCCAGAGCGGAGCGCGCAGCGGTTTCGTTGCCTGATCCGAGCTGAATCACGTGACCGCCGGTCAGACCGTCGCGACGGTAAAGTTCGGCAAACCAGGCGGCTGGCCGATCCGAAATGAAATTCGTCTGCAATCGTTCGGGCGAATCACTCAGAGAGCCGCCGACGATCTGCTTCACTTTGCCTTCGTGCAAATCAATGCAGGGACGAAACATAAATTCAGCCTAGCTCGACTCCGCAGTTGAACAAAGGAAGAACTCGCCCGCAAAACTCGGTGGCGCACATTTCGCAACCTGCTGTGTCGCCGTTTTCCAAGTCGGCTGCGCTTGATCCGTCCTGGCCGGCGGGACAGTGCGAGCCACGCAGGTTCGGAAACGCACGAAATACAATTGCAGATTCTTGAACGTCGCCGATGCTCTCGACATGAGTTTTTTTTCGAATGCCAAAGATCGGCTGCTTGAAGGAGTGGCCCTGGCTTATCTGAACAACACGTTGCTGACGCCCTACGGTCGCGCCACCCGCCTGCGGATCGATTCGGCGGCAAAAAATATCCACATCGAAGTGGAACTGAAGGGCGAAACGATTCCAGTCCAGGTCGAAATCACGGATTACGAAATCGTCGAGGAAAGTGGCGCATCCTTTGCCGTGATCAAAGCCGTTCGCACTTCACGCGAATGGCTGACCGCTTTGGCTCAGGAACGCATTTGCCAGCAGCGTTTCAAGCTGCCCCAGCAAGCCGCCGCGTTACTTCGTTGAACCCGCGGGCCCGTTGCCGGGGGGCTTGGCTGATGATTCTTTCCGTCCTTCCAACAATTTGTCCAGGACTGCAAACGCCTGTTCCACTCGCGCTCCTTCGGCCGGCCCGGCGAAGCGGCCTTGAATGATCCCATCGCCGTCGAGCACAAGAACATTGGCCAGCCCAGGCTGGTAATTGAATTGCGCGCAGACTTTGCCCGACCAATCCATCATCACCGGATAAGCGCAGGTTTCCTGAAAGCGCTTGCGAATTTTTCCCTGCACAAACCAAGGCGCGCCGCCGAGGTCCGCAAGGCCGCGAATGTCCACGCGCCCGCGGTAACGCGGTTTCAAAAGCGTGATCCAGCCGTTGATCTGCTCGGAGCCTTTGCGGTCGGCAATGGTGAGGAGCGTGATGTCAGACGTGGGAAAAGCCATCTTCTGCGGGCGATCGTATTGATCGTGCAGCTCAATGGAAGCCGGCGCATTTGTCGCCACAGGAGCGGCTTTCAAGCAATCGGCGCCGCCACAGACGAACAGTGCGGCGAGCAAAAGCAGCCGTTTTGAAAAAGAGTTCATGTCGTTTCGACGGGAGTTGGAGCACTCGCGGAATGATAGCTGCGGCCTTTCCATTCCGAAGGTTTGCCGGCCAGATGACGCATCAATGCACGCCATTGAATGCCCAGCAGCATGGCCACTCCGAGCGGATGAAAAAATGCGCCGCTCCAAGGTTGCTGAAACCGCCCTGCCGCAAGAAACCGCGGCAGCCACGCCATGACCGCCGCCGCCGCACTGAGCCACAGCGCCGCAGTTGACAGCACCGGCGCGAACGCGAGCAGAACGAAAGGCACAACCTGGCCGCCCAACAACAGCAGCGTCATCGGCACAATCGTGCCCGGTGCGGCCAAACCTTCCGTCGCGTTCTTTCCCAGGCCGCGCCACGTTTCGGCGTCGGTGCAATACATCCGGCAGACGGCCAGATCGGTCGCATCAAACAAATCGGTCGCGAAACCCGCCTCCCGAAAAACCCGCGGCAACTTGATCCCGTCGTGCAACGAATCCCGCAAACGCGCGTGGCCGCCGCAGCTTCGATAAGCCTCGCGTCGCGCCATGAACAGTTGACCGCAACCCGCCGACATCGAAGGCAATCGATTCCGTCGCATGGCATGCATCGGCAAAAACCCGAGCAGCACAAAATGAATCAGCGGAATCAACAAGCGTTCGGAAACCGTTCCCAATTCCTGCCGCGGCACGCCGCTGGCCAAGGCGGTCTCGCTGCGTTCCATGAATTCCGACATCCGCTCCAAGGCATCGGACGCGAGACGAACATCCGCGTCGATGAACAGCAGCAACGAATAGCGTGCCCGCTGGGCCAGAACATGACAGGCGTGTTGTTTGCCACACCAGCCGGCGGGCAGCGGCGGCGCGCTTTCCAGACGAACGCGCGGATCGCCAGCAGCGCATTCCAAGACGATTTGCGCCGTGCGATCCGTCGAATGATCGTCCAGCACCACCACTTCAAAAGCACAGCCGCGATTGGCGCGAACTGCCTCAAGGGTCGCGCGGATATTTCGCTCTTCGTTGCGGGCCGGAATCAAAACGCTGACCGGCTTGACGGGCCTGGCAACTGGCCTTGGAAGACGCCGATAGACGCCAAGGTTCAGCAGGAAAAGCCCGCACGGGATTGCGGCCAGGACAAGGGCAATGAAAGCGACGGTCTCAAAACTCATTTTGTTCCATGCTCCTTCCTAAAATTTTGACCACGGACCGCAGCCAGCAACGCGCGCCAAGCATCGTAAATCCCGCCCTGCCCTGATCCCCCGCGCAACAGCATCTGGAAATCGTCTGGGCCGCGCCGCTGCGATTCAAGCGCCAGCGCATCCTGAGTCGCCGCCAGTTTTTCTTCAAAAATCCCATTCCACTCAGCGGCTTGGAATTTCTCCAACTGGCTCGGGCGAACGGCCACCGGTTCACCGAAGCGAACGAGCAGTTCAGGCAATCGCTCTTCCCAAAAAACATATTCCAGCGCCATCGGCAAAAACAGAGCGCGGTTAACCCGCGTCGCGAGATGGCCGAGGCCGGCTTGGAATTTCAAAGGCCGCTCGCGGGCATCCGCAAATCGCCCCTGTGGCGTGATGGCCAGCAGATGGTTCAGGTTGCGCAAGACCGCTTCGGAAGTGCGAAGGAATTGAACCGCGCCGCGCCGGGTGCCCTGCTCCACGCCGAAGAACCCGAGGCGACGAAAGAGTTTGTAGCGTTGCAACGCGGTGCTGTCGATGGGCGCAAAGCCCGTGCGGTCGGGAAAGAATTCTGATTTCACAACCAGGCAGGCCAAAGGATCCCACCACGACGCGTGATTGGTATAAAGCACCAACGGCCAGCCTTCCGTTTCGGGCGGCAACCCGGAAACCGAAACCCGGAGCGAATGGAAATGTCGGCGGATGTATCGGCGCGAGTACCACGTGAACCAACTCAGCATGGGTTCCGAGATCGCTGGCAGCGCGGGATCCACTGCGCCTTTCGCCGAAACGTTTGCCGTTTCCTTCGGCCCGTGTCCGCTCACATTTGCCAAGATGGCGCTCGCCGATTTCATGCCACAACCACTCCACGCGCCTCGGTTTCAGCGCGTTCGACCACGCCATCTTTATCCAGTGTGTCAGCGGCAATCCATCCGCTCATCAGCACCATCCGCATTCCGGGCCCGGGATGAGCCGCGCCGCCTGCCAAATAAAGACCGCGCAAATCCGGAGAGCGATTGCCTGGTTTGAACGCGCCCAGAAATCGGCCGTGACTGGCCAACCCGTAAATCGCTCCGTCCAAAACATGATAGCGATCATTGATGTCCTGAGGCGTCAGCGCCCGCTCGAAAACGATGCGCGATTCGATGTCTTTCATTCCGCCCGTGCGCTTGAGCTTGTCGAGAATGACCTGGCGGTAAGCGGGAAACCGGGTTTTCCAGTTGTGATGCGGACGCAAATACGGTGTGTGAACCAGAACATAAAGCGCTTCGCCGCCGGCTGGCGCAGTGCCGGGTTCGCTGCAACTGGTTGCGGCCAGGTAACAGGTCGGATCCGGCGCGGGCTCTCCTTTGTTGTAGATCCAATCGAACTCCTCGTGCGGGTCGCGGCTGAAGACAAAGTCGTGATGCGCGAGGTGATCGTAGCGTTTGTTCAAGCCGAGATAGAGCACAACACCGGAACAGGCGGCTTCGTATTTGCGGCGTTTCTCAAACGCCGCGCCCACGCTGCCGTTGATCAGTTCGCGATGCGTGCGGACCGAATCGCAGTTGGAAACCACGGCGCGCAGGACAATTTCCTCGCCTTGATTCGTGCGCACGCCAGTCACCGAACCGGCCTGTGTCAGGATTTTTTCGATCTTCGTATTGGTTCGAATCTCCACGCCGAGTTCACGAGCCAGTTTTGCCAAAGCGCGAGGAACCGCCGCTGCCCCGCCTTTCGGATACCAGACGCCTTCATCGGTTTGCATGTGCGCAATGCCGCACAAAACCGCGGGTGAACCGTATGGCGACGAGCCCACGTATTGAGTGAAATGATCAATCATCTGGGCCACCCGCGGGTCGGGATTGAAAGCTCGCACGGTTCCAGCAACCGTTCGTCCCATTCGCATGGCGAGCACATCGCTGAGCACTTTGGGATCGAAAGCCGTTTTGAAATTGAACATGTCGCGCAAGCCGCCAATCGGCTTGTAGAAAAAGAATCGCTGCGAAATGTCGTTGAGCCGTTCGCTCAGCGCAATGAAGTCACGATAGCGTTGGCCGGAATTGCTGCCAGGCGCAAACTGGTCGAGCTTTTGCGCCATCGCCTGGCAGTCTTGAACCAGGTCGAGCACCGATCCGTCTTCGAAAAAACAACGCCACTGCGGATCGAGCCGGATGAGTTCCAGGTAATCTTCCATGCGACGTCCCGCCTCAGTAAAGATGCGGCGCAGCACGGAAGGAATCGTGACAATGGTCGGTCCCATGTCGAAACGAAAACCCTGACCTTCGAGGACGGCTGCCTTGCCGCCGAGCCATTCGTTACGTTCGAAAAGGATGACGCGATGCCCTCGAGCAGCCAGCGTGCAGGCTGCGGCCAATCCGCCCAGACCGCCGCCCACGACGCCAATCCGTTCATTCAATGATGATTTCATAACTTTTCGTTTCTCCTGTTGCAGAGCGCTCGGATGAGTGACACAAGCGCGTGCCAGCGGGTTTTCAAATCCTCGCTGTGACTCAGTTTCAAATACGCCTGGAAGAGCGCTGCGTCTCCAGGCTGCGCCGGTTTGAAGGCCGGCCTGAATTTCCCGCGAGTGCGCGTGATGACTTTGGGCGTCGTTAGCTCCAGCAAACCCTCCACGCCGCGCGTGACGCCAAAGCCGCTTGCGCGCCTTCCGCCAAATGGCAACCGCGCGTCGGCAGTGGGAAGAATCAGATCGTTCACGGTGACAACTCCGGCGGAAACACGGCTCGCCAAAACGCGCGCCTTCGCTTCGTCTTTGGAAAAAATGCTGACGGTCAGGGCGAACGGGCAATGATTTGTCAGCGCAACGGCTTCCTGTTCGTCGCCCACCGTGACAAGCGAGAGCACCGGCGCAAAGTGGTCTTCTTGAAGCAACCGGGAATTTTGATGCACACCGCCAAGAACGGCCGGGAGCTGAACACCGCCATCGGCAGCGACGCCGCCCACGATGAAGTGAGCGCCACGCGCCAGCGCGTCACTGATGGCCGAGCGTAAGGAATCGGCAGCAGCCAAGGTTGAGGGGGCGCCCTGTTGGCTTGGTGGATCTACGATGCCTCGACTGCTGCCAAAATTGAATGCACGCGACAAACGGCCTTCCAGTTCGGGGGCAATGCTCCGCGCGACAAAAACTCGCTTGGGCGACATGCACGTCGCCCC
>JBQCEJ010000326.1:0-2191 GCA_051960355.1 Verrucomicrobiota bacterium
GCATGATCTGCGTGTGCGCGGCTGAATGGAAAATCCCTTCTCCCGACGACTCTGATATCCGTGTATGGAAGCCGTCTGCGATTCACCTGATGCGACTATCCGTGCCATAGCGTGCCCAACCTGTGCACTGTGTGGCGGCCCCGGCGCTGTCGTGCATACAGAACTGACCGACCGTCTTTTCGGTGCGAGTGGCGTCTGGAACCTAAAGCGCTGTCGCGATCGCGCTTGTGACCTCGTCTGGCTGGATCCCATGCCCACCCAAGAGGATCTCGGCAAGGCATACCGAAATTATTATACCCATCGGTCACTGTCAGAACGAACAAAGGCGGGTGCCGTCAAGAGGCTCATCAACACAATGAAGCAGGGTTATTGGTCAAACCGTTATCATTACCCGCTTTCGGCCAATCCCTGTGGGGCAAAGACTCTAGGCCAGTTGATGGCCCTGTTTCCTGTCCGCCGCCGCGAGGCCGATGCTGAGGTGCGGTTTTTGTCAGCCGTTCCGGGAGGACGATTGCTGGATGTTGGCTGTGGTTCGGGAGAATGGCTTTTGGAGATGCGTGAACGCGGTTGGCAGACTGAGGGATTCGACTTTGACGCGAGCGCCGTGAAGGCAGCCGCCCAGAACGGAATCGTCGTGCGATGCGGCTCGCTCGAGCAACAACACTATGCAGACAACAGCTTTGACGCGGTGACGTTGAATCACGTGATTGAACATGTTCCCGATCCGGTGCGGACACTTCGAGAGTGCGCTCGCATTCTCAAACCCGGAGGCAAACTCGTCCTGTTCACCCCAAACTCCGCCAGCCTGAGTCACCGCATCTTCAAGGAATCCTGGCGAGGCTTGGAACCGCCCCGGCACCTTCACATTTTTTCGCTGCAATCCATGCGTCAACTGCTCGGGGCGGCAGGATTTCAAGACCTTGCGGCCAAGCCGTTCATCGTCACCTCGGTCATTTACGAAAGCCTCTTGCTTCAGCAGGGAAAAACAGGTTTTACGCGCGGAACTCCGCGCAATTGGCGCGCGTGGACGCTGACCCGCCTTTTCAAAGTTCTGGAGCTGTGCTGCCTGCCTTTCAATGAGTCGCTGGGCGATTGCGTGATCGGGATCGCGAGAAAGAGTTGATCGGTGATGCTCCACTCCACAAACCAGCGCCAGCCGCGGATGCTGGTCGTGATCGCCAGCTACGGCGATAAGAATCTGCCGTATCTCAAAAACATCCTCCAGACGTATCGGCGGATGAGCGCCGAAACCAACCTGATTGTGGTTTCCAATGCCCCAAAGAAGCTCGATCCCGATGTCAAGGTGGTCGTTGGTTTACCTTCAAGCAATCCCTGGTCCTTGCCCTTTGCGCATAAACAGATTTTTGCGGACAACGCCGACGCCTACGACCTGTTCGTTTATTCCGAAGACGACATGGCCGTCACCGAGAATCACATTGAGGCGTTTGTTCGCGTGACGCCGCATCTGGAAGCCAATGAAGTGGCCGGCTACCTGCGATATGAAATTCATCCGTCCGGCGCTTGGTCGCTGCCCGAAATGCATGGCAGACACCATTGGAAACCGGATTCCGTCCGCCGACGTGGATCCCACACATTCGCTGAGTTCACCAACGAACACGCGGGTTTCTATATCCTGACTCAGCAACAGTTGAAACGCGCGCTCGCTTCCGGCAAATACCTCCGCGAACCTTATGAAGGGGCTTACGGGCTGCCGGAAACCGCTGCAACCGACGCCTACACTTGCGGCGATCTCCGCAAAGTAATCTGCATTTCCGCAGTGGAAGATTTCCTCATCCATCACCTGCCCAATCGCTATGCCGGCCAGCTTGGCCTGCCGCTTCCGTCAGCCAAACAGCAGATCGAAACGTTGGCGGCCATTGGCGACGCTCGCCATCCGTGCAGCCAGCTCTGCTCCATTGAAACCAAACTGCTGCATGGCCAGTGGTCCAAGCGCTATGACGAAGAGCCGCTTCGCGAAGTCTTGGAAAGCGTGCCCCGCGCCGCAAAGAGCATTCTCTCGATTGGTTGTGGCTTGGGAGCGACCGAGTTTCAGCTTAAGGAACGCGGAGCATCCGTAACCGCATTGCCGCTCGATTCCGTGGTTGGCGCAGCAGTCGCCGACCGGGGCATTGAAGTCATCTACGGCAATCTTGAGGAGGCTTTTGCCGCGTTGCAAGACCGGCAGTTTGAC
>JBQCEJ010000327.1:0-3609 GCA_051960355.1 Verrucomicrobiota bacterium
GACCAGGCTCTTGCCCGAGCTTAACAATCTTCCAAGGCTCATATCATTCCATCAGTTTAAAGGCTTCCTGTGCCATGATGGCGTCGGAAGCGCGCACTTTCTCGTAGCGCTCAGGGTTCCAAATCTCAAACCGGTCCAAGAGGCCCACCAGCACGGCATCGCCATCGATACCCGCCGCCTGGGCCATTCCTTCCGGCAAACAAATGCGCCCCGACTTGTCCAAAGTCACCTGGACGGATTCGCTGCCGATAAATCGCTTCAACACCACTTTGCTCGGATCGCCATTCGGCATGGCATCGATGTCGCGCATCATTTCGGCCATCTCCTGAGGAGGCAGGACGCGCAAACACGGGCCTTCTTTGGCCTTGGGCCAGAGAATCAGCGTGAACTCGACGCCGGATTCACTAGGCCGCCATTTTGCCGGGATCTGGACACGCCGCTTCTCATCCACTCCATGCCGATAGAGCGAATTGTAATAAGTCGGCGCACTGGTCGCATTCGTGTCCACGTTATTCACCGGTAAAGCCAAACATCAGTTTTGCCCCACAACGCCCCACTTTTAACCACTTTAAGCCACTTTGTGTCAACTACATTCCACCCCCCTTATTCAGAACTTGTTCACAATTCCAGAGCCGTTGGGGAAAAGTCCGGGCTGCTCTGGCCAAATTGGCACATTTCCCCTGGCTTGAGTTGTGGACGAGCTGGCCAAAATGTTACGTTTCGGCCCAGATGCGAACTGCGGACTACGATTTTGAACTGCCAGGCGAATTGATCGCCCAAACGCCAGCGGCCCAGCGGGATCAATCCCGACTCATGGTGCTCAATCGCGCTTCCGGGACGGTGGAGCATGGGCGATTTCCTGACATTCTGAGTTTTCTGCGGGCCGGCGATGTTCTCGTGCTGAACAATTCCCGGGTGATTCCCGCTCGCCTGCGAGGTGCCAACTCCGCGACCGGTGGACGCTTTGAAATCCTGTTGCTTGAGGAAAACGCGGTGAACGACTGGTGGGCGATGTTGCGTCCCGGAAAACGCGCCCGGCTCGGAACAGTGATCGCACTGCTCGACCTCAAAGGGCAATCGACTCCAGTGCGCGCCACCGTCGTCGAGATCAATGCGGAGGGACATCGGCGTTTGCGGTTTGAGGGCGTGAGTAATCTGCTGGAACAAATCGAACAACTGGGAGAAATCCCTTTGCCGCCCTACATTCGGCGGGATCTGGGAGCAGCAGCCAACGCCGGAGGCTCAGATGTGGCGTTGGAAAGCGCGCCATCGGAAACCGAGCAGCGCACGAACGGTTCGGCGCAAAATTTCAACGATCGCGAGCGTTATCAAACCGTGTTCGCACAACCGCCCGGTTCCGTTGCGGCGCCAACGGCTGGACTGCATTTCACAGAAGCGTTGCTCGAACAGGTTCGCGCTCTTGGCGTGCAGGTTTGTTTTGTCACCTTGCACGTCGGACTTGGAACATTTGGCCCGGTAAAAGCCGACACGATCGACGCGCACGTGATGCATGAAGAGCGTTATCAATTGAGCGAAGAAACCGCGTGCACGCTCACCGAAGCCAAGCAAGCCGGACGACGCATCATAGCCGTTGGAACCACCACGATGCGCGTGCTGGAAAGCGTTGCGGCCAATAACAACGGGCATTTGGCCAGCACTTCAGGACGGACGCGCATTTTCATTTTCCCGCCCTACGACTTCAAAATCGTCGATGCCCTGCTGACCAATTTTCATCTCCCCTGCTCCACGCTGTTGATGCTGTTGAGCGCGTTTGCGGCACCGAAAGAAACGCGCGGACGTGAAATGGTTCTGGCCGCGTATGCGGAAGCCGTTCGCCAGCGCTATCGATTTTTCAGTTACGGGGATGCGATGTTGCTGCTGTGAATTTCAGGTTTGGAATTCCCGCTTTTGAGTTCACATTAGCACGCGGAAACACAAGTGAAATCAACCCAGCCAAATCGAAACGATCTGCCGTTTGTCCTCGTGAATTTCGCGATGACTGCGGACGGAAAAATCGCATTTCCCGATCGCACGTTTGTCCCGTTTGGAAGCCGTCGCGATCAGGACCACATGATGGAATTGCGCGCGACTGCCGATGCCGTGATGTCCGGGGCCCGCACCGTGGATTCCGGCGAAGTCACCTTGGGAACCGGCGGCGAGAAGTATCGCCGGGCTCGGCGGCGTAGGGGCTTGAATGACTACAATCTGCGCGTGATCGTCAGCGGTTCAGGTTCGATCGATCCCGAAGCGCACATTTTTGAGAAACGCTTTTCACCCATCATTCTCCTGACAACGAAACGAGCAGGTGAACGCCGCCTGAAGCAACTCCGAACGCTCGCCGACGATGTGAAAATCTGCGGTGAAACAGAAATCGATTTCCGATTCGCGCTTCGCTGGCTGCATCACAAATGGGGCGTCAAACGGCTGCTCTGCGAAGGCGGCGGCGAACTGCACAGCGCCCTTTTGCGAGCAAAGCTCGTGGACGAATTGCATCTGACGATCTGCCCGAAAGTTTTTGGCGGCCGGCACGCGCCCAGCATCTCAGATGGCGCGGGTGCCGCAAGCTTGTCGAAGGCAACGCGACTCGAACTGAAATCACGGAAACGAGTTGGAGATGAACTGTTTTTGATCTACCGCGCCGTGAACAGCGACAGCTGAACATTCAGACGCCGCTTTTTGTTTCCACCCAGCGCGCCAAAAGCCAGAGTAAATCCGCGAGGCGATTGAGATAAATGATGATCTCAGCATTCCGCAGCGCATCGGTTTCCTGAAGCTTGCAAACGCGCCGTTCCGCGCGCCGACAAACTGTGCGGGCCACATCCAACGCAGCCGAGGAGAGGTTCGCGCCCGGCGTTGCCCAGCCTTTGAACGAAACTTTTTCCGCTTCGATTTGCTTGACGAGCTTTTCCAGCTTGGCAGTGAGGTCGGACGTGACGAGGGAATAACCGTCTTTGACGTAACGCTCCAAATCCTCAACCGCTGTGGCAAGTTCGCCCATGAGCATGACGAGGTCTTTTTGAATTGTGAGAATATTCTCGCGCACGAAATCGTGTTCTGCTGAAGCGCGAGCCAGGCCAAGGGCGGCGTTCAGTTCATCCACGGAGCCATAGGCTTCCACGCGCAAATGGTTTTTGGGAACGCGCCGGCCATACATCAGCGCGGTCGTCCCGGTGTCTCCGGTTTTGGTAACAATGCTCACGCGGCAAAAGCTAGAGTTCCAAGTTCCAAGTTCCAAGTTCCAAGTTCCAAGTTCCAAGTTCCAAGTTCGGTGAGCCTGCGAGGTTCTGGAATCGGGACGATTCACGTTGATTCACTTTGCGTTTCCAAAGTCGATGACCTAGCCTCCGCGATCGTTATTTATGAATCCTAAGCTGTTTTTGAAGACCTTGTTCCTGATTGCGATTCTGTCGCTTCTGGTTTTGATGGGAATGAACAACCGGCAAACGGCTGAACTCTCGCTCCCGCCGCTCGTGCCCAAAACCCAACGATTCCCCGCAGCTTTGATGTATTTCGGATTCTTCGCCGTGGGTGTGCTGACGGGAACGGTCCTGACGGCCGGAGGAGGAAAACGCGGCAGCAGCAAGAGCAAAGCGGATTAGCCTAGTCAAC
>JBQCEJ010000328.1:0-9861 GCA_051960355.1 Verrucomicrobiota bacterium
CACACCCATGAAGTGTTCCGCGCCCACTTTTTTGGTGACCGACGATTCGATGGACCTGTACGCCTGACGCACTGCGGCGGCGGTGCGCAGGTTCAACATCACGCCACCGACATCGGTCTTGTGCGTGATGGTTTCCGAAAAGAGCTTGAGCACGACGGGGAATCCCAGGTGCGCCGCGATTTTCACGGCTTCGGCTTCGGTGCGGGCGATGTGGGTTTCGACGGTCGGGATTCCATACGCCGCCAGCAGTTGCTTGGATTCATACTCGGTGAGAATGGTTCGCCCTTGCTTTTGCACAGTTTCGATCAGCGAAGCCGCGGTGTCACGGGCTTTGGCCAGATCGAAGTCGCCCGTCGCCAGGGCCGGCGTTTCATACAGCGCCTTGAGATTCTGACTGTAACGCCACATGAACTGGAACGCCCGCGCGGCGCGATCAGGATATTTGAAAGTCGGAATACGCGCTTCGTTGAGAATGTCCTCGCCCTTCTCCACTTCACCGGCACCCATCCAACTGGCGATGATCGGCTTGCCTTCAATATGCCCAAAAGGCTTCAACTCCTCGGCCGTCGCGGTGGGATCGGTCATTGCTTGCGGGGTCAAAATCACCAGCAAGCCATCAGTGTTCGGATCCTTGGCCGTGATGTCCACGGCGCGCGCGTACAGTTCCGGCCCGGCGTCGCCAATGATGTCCACCGGGTTATTATGACTCCAGGTGGCGGGCAGGATGCCATTCAGCGCCGTCATCGTTTCCGGCGCCAGTTCGGCGAGCTGCGCGCCGCTGGTGATCAGGGCGTCGGTCGCCAACACGCCCGGTCCGCCGGCGTTCGTCACAATCGTCAGGCGCGGACCTTTGGGGCGAGGTTGCTTGGCCAACACTTCCGCCATGTCGAACAATTCTGAAATGCTGTCCACGCGCAAAACCCCGGCGCGCTGGAAGGCCGCTTGCAAGACTTCATCGCTGCCGGTCAAGGAACCGGTATGCGACGCCGCCGCTTTGGCCGCTGCTTCCGTGCGTCCCGGCTTGATGACAATGATCGGCTTTGTCAGCGCCACTTCGCGCGCCGCCGACAGGAACGCCCGCGCGTCGCCGATCGTTTCCATGTAGATGACGATGCTCTGCGTGTTCGGATCATCGCCCAGGTGATAAATCAAATCGCCCCAACCGACATCCAGCATCGAACCCAGCGAAGCAAATGCGCTGAACCCGACTTTTTCGCGCAAGCTCCAATCGAGAATCGCCGTGCAGAGGGCTCCGCTCTGGCTGATGAAGGCGACATTGCCGGGCCGGGCCATGTCCGCGGCAAATGTGGCGTTGAATTTCAAACTCGGCGACATGACGCCCAGGCAGTTCGGGCCGATGATGCGGAGATTGCCGCGGCGCGCTTCCTGCAAAATCTGCTGTTCCAGCGCAGCGCCCGCCGCTCCGGTTTCTTTGAAGCCGGCGGAAATGATGATCGCGCCGCGCACGCCCACATCGACGCATTCCTTGATGATTCCCGGGACCGTGTGCGGTGGAGTGATGATGACCGCCAGGTCGGGCTTTTCGGGAAGCGCGGCCACGTTCGGATAGGCTTTGATTCCGAGAATGGAATCCTGAATTGGATTGACGGGATAAATTTTTCCGGTGAATCCGCCTTGCACCAGATTGTTCATCACCGTTCGGCCGACACTACGTTTGCGTTCCGTGGCTCCGATCACCGCTATGATCCTGGGTGAGAAGATGGCTTCCAGCGGGCTTGGGTTGCCGTGCAGAATGTCGTGAGCCGAGCTAACCTTGGCGACCGACGACGGGGAAGAGGTGGGTGGTTTGGACGGTTCAATCTTTCGAGATTCTTGAACTAAGGCATTCATCATAAATATGGGTCAGTCACAGCGTTGAAATACGCCAATCCGCACTGACTCGCTCGCGTGCATCTTGGTGAGAGCACCCTAGTGTTGCTTTACCGAATTTGTCAAAGGGTCACCTGATTTTGGGTGAGGCGAGCAAAAATTACGGCCCGGCGGCTCCTCGGAACATTGAGCCCGGTTTGAAGTTTGCGGGTCGGAAAATTTCTACTGCGCCTGGCTTGCGGCACTGAGCAGGCGCTCCAAGGCTCCCGGTTCCAAATCAAGTTCCGCTCGCGCCACTTCCCGAACGGTCCGTTTGGTTTCATAGGCCAGCTTGGCGATCTTCGCCGCACGGTCATAGCCAATCACCGGGACCAGCGCCGTGGCAAGGGCGAGGCTTTGCTCCAGGTAACCGGCGCACTTCTCGGCATTGGCTTCGATTCCAAGAACGCAACGCCGCGAGAAAACGCGACTGGCGTTCGTCAGCAGTTCAACCGATTGAAGCAGATTATGCGCAGTGACCGGGAGCATGGTGTTCAGCTCAAACACTCCGAACGTGCCGGCAAACGCAACGGTTGCGTCATTGCCAATCACCTGAGCGCCGACCTGAATCACCATTTCACAGATCACTGGATTCACCTTGCCCGGCATGATCGAGGAACCGGGTTGCACCGCGGGCAAATGAATTTCGCCCAGGCCACAGCGCGGACCGGATCCGAGCCAGCGAATGTCATTGGCAATTTTGATGAGGCTGATCGCCATGGCTTTCAGCGCGCCGCTGGTTTGCACCGCGGCATCAATAGCGCCTTGGGCGGCAAAATGATTCGGCGTTTCCCGCAAATTTAATCCCGTCTCGCGAACGAGCGCTGCGATGGTGCGCTGGGCAAATTCCGGATGCGTATTGATCCCGGTGCCGACCGCCGTTCCGCCCAGCGCGAGTTCTTCCAACCCGTGCGCAACATCGCGCAGCCAAGCGGTGCCGCACTCGACCTGGCGGGCGTAACCGCTGAATTCCTGGCCCAGACGAATCGGAGTGGCGTCCTGTAGATGCGTGCGGCCGATCTTCAACACGTGATCGAATTCGCGCGCCTTGCCTTCCAGAGCCAACTGCAATTCGATCAATGCCGGAATGAGCCGGTGCTGAATACCATCGAGCGTCGCAATGTGCAGCGCCGTGGGAATGACATCGTTGCTCGACTGACCGCAGTTGACGTGATCGTTGGGATGAACCGACTTGTCACCCCGCTCGCCGCCGAGGATTTCAATGGCGCGATTCGCAATGACCTCGTTCGCATTCATGTTGGTCGAAGTGCCGGAACCGGTCTGGAAAATATCGATCACAAACTGATCGTCCCATTTTCCCCCGGCCATTTCATCGGCGGCTTTCTGAATGGCCCAGGAAACGTTCTCGGGCAGTGCGCCCAAGAAGAAATTCGTCGCCGCCGCGTGCTTCTTGACCAATCCCAGAGCGCGCAGGAAGTCGCGGCTGAATCTCAATGAGCTGATCGGGAAATTCTCAACGGCCCGAGCGGTTTGCGCCCCGTAATAGGCGCCGGCTGGAACCGTCACGGAACCCATCGAATCCGTTTCGGTGCGCACATCTGATTTCATGAATAAAACATCGGTCCGCCGAGTCGTTCCGCAACTGCGTTTTGAAATTCGTTGCTGAGGACCGCGGCTGTGTCGCCGAGACGAACCGCAGCCGCTCGGCGCGGGACACAATCGCGGTCGTCGCGCAACTCCGCAGGTTCATCCGATTGACTTGGCCGGGGCAGAACCTTAGTTTTTCGCTGATGAATGTCTTGCAAGATTCCTTACTCGAACTGATCCGCCGCGCCACCGCTGAAATTCCCGACGATGTCCACCGTGCCATCACCAGTTCGCTGGAACAGGAAAAAAAAGGCACCATCGCCGAGAGTGCGATCAAGATCATCGAGCAGAATATCGCGCTGGCCAAAAACAAATCGCAGCCGATCTGCCAGGACACCGGCAGCGTGATTTTTTACGTCGATTGCCCGATCGGTTTCGATCAGGTCGCCTTTGCTGAAGCCGCGCGAGAAGCCGTGAAGCTCGCCACCAAGAAAGGTTTTCTGCGGCAAAATTCCGTCGACTCGATTACCGGCCGCAACGACGGCACCAATCTTGGACCGGGCGCGCCCACGATTCATTGTCATCAACATCGCTCGCCCGAGATCAGCGTGCGGCTCATTCTCAAGGGCGGCGGCTGCGAGAATGTCGGCGCGCAATACTCGCTCCCCAACGAGAAGCTTCATGCGAATCGCGACCTCGATGGTTGTCGCAAGGTGATTCTGGACGCCGTGCTCCAGGCGCAAGGCAAAGGCTGCGGTCCGGGCATTCTCGGCGTCTGCATTGGCGGCGATCGCGCCACCGGTTACGAGGCTTCCAAGCAGCAACTCCTGCGCAAACTCGACGACACCAATCCCAATCCCGAACTCGACAAGCTGGAGAAAGACATCGTGGCAACCGCCAACAGCCTTGGGATTGGCCCGATGGGATTTGGTGGGAAGACCACCCTGCTCGGCACCAAGATCGGCGTGCTTAATCGCGTGCCGGCTTCTTACTTTGTCAGCGTCAGCTACATGTGCTGGGCGTACCGGCGGCAAGGCGTGACACTGGGCGGCAACGGCGAAATTCAAAGCTGGCTTTACTAAACTCTTTATATGATTTCACTCACAACTCCCATTTCCGAAGCCGCCATTCGCGCGCTGAAAGTCGGTGACGAGGTCGGCATCACCGGCACAATCTTCACCGGACGCGATGCCGTTCACAAATATCTGCACGAAGGTGGCAAGCTGCCGCCAGAAGTGAATTTGCAAAACGGCGTGCTGTATCACTGCGGTCCGGTGGTGATCAAGGACGATCAGGGCCAATGGAAATGCGTCGCGGCCGGCCCGACGACTTCCATTCGCGAAGAGCCGTATCAATGGCAGGTGATTCGCGACTTCGGCTTGCGCGGTGTGATTGGCAAGGGCGGCATGGGTGACAAAACGCTCGCCGCCTGCAGAGATTACGGCTGCGTTTATCTGCACGCGATTGGTGGCGCGGCCCAGGTGCTCGCCGAGTGCATCAAGCGCGTGAAGAACGTTTATATGATGGCTGAGTTTGGCGCGCCGGAAGCGATCTGGGAATTTGAAGTGGAGAATTTCCCGGTGGTGGTCACGATCGATTCGCATGGCAACTCGCTGCACAAGGAAGTCTTCGCAGCGAGCCAGGCGGAACTGGCGAAACATCTGTAAAGGCCAGTGGCTTTCAGCTGACAGCCGCCACGTAGCGCGGGCTACGGCTTTGGCGTCTCTTCCGATGGCGCGTCGATCATGTCGATTCGACGTTGATGGCGTCCGCCTTCAAACGGAGTTTCCAGCCAGACACGGACAATCTCGAGCGCTGTTTCCAGCGGCATCATTCGTTGGCCGAGCGAAATCACGTTGGCATCGTTGTGTTGGCGGGCGAGTCGCGCGGATTCCAGGTTCCAACAGACGGCACAGCGGATGCCTCGGACCCTATTGGCCACGATCGCTTCGCCATTGCCGGAACCGCCAAGGACAATACCGCGATGATATTCGCCGCGGGCCACCGCTTCGGCGACGGGCCGGATGAACACCGGGTAGTCCACGGAGGCTTCGGACTCGGTGCCGAAATCCGTCACCGTGTGCCCGAGGCGCGCGAGCAATTCCTCGATCTGTTGTTTGTAGCGGTATCCGGCGTGATCTGAGCCAATGGCAATCTTCATAGCAAGTTCACGTGAAGAATGGCATGAAACAATCGCGTCCGCCAGTTCCGGGCTCTCCTAACCGCGCCCCAAAACAGCAGCATCAGGGCAGCCACGCGGCTCGATAGAAGCGTGAGGAATAATTCGTTGCCGCCAGATCGATGAGTAATAGTTGATCGCTCATCGCCGTCTGATTAGTCCAAAACAGCCAGTCCACAAGGTTGGTTGAAACGTCGATTCGATAATGGCTTCCAGCCTGCGCCTGAACGAGAAGTTGCATGGTTCCATCCGGCAAACTCTCCAGACGCACGATCGGACCAGTCACGCCGGGGATCAAAGTGTGAGGAACGATTTCACCGGTTCCGAGGATTTGCGCGGTGTAGTTTCCGGGCGTTCGTCCTGCGGGATCGTGAAAGATGACCTGACTCAGTTGAGCCGCGTTCAGGGCGTTGGCATCCGACCCGAAGATCACCTGGTGAGCACCACCGCCCGTCGCTGAACCCAACCAATTCTCGATTGTGAATCTTGCCGTGCTCGCCCAAGGCACAGCCCGGCTGTCACGAAACCGCACGATGCAGGCATTGCTTGCGGACAACGACAACGTGGAATTCGTGCGCGTGCCGGAGCTTTCCAGTTGAAGCGGTCCAAACTGCGAGCCTGACTCAATGACCAGAGTGCCCGCCATCAGCATCAGCAGACCTGAATGGGTTAACGTTCCACCGGCTTTTGTAAATCGCGCGTCGGGATAAAGCGCGATGTTTGAAACCACCAGTTCACCGCCAGCCAGTCTGAATCCCTGCCAGCCGTAGAGCGTGTTTCCGAAGAGGGTCAATTGGTTCGTCACCACGTGACGCCCGCCGTTTTGCGAGACCTCGCCCACCCATGAGGCCAGAACCGTCATGTTGTTATCGCGCAGTTCACCGCCGTTCAAAACAAGCGCGCCATGCGTTCCGTTGACCGTGACGTCGCCCACCACCACGTTCGTGCCGCTGTTCTGGGTGTAATGCCCGCCCACAAACAGCGACGCGGAGGACAAATTGCCCCCGTTCAAATCGTAGGAGCCCCAACCCAAAAGATCGCGACTGACCCAGTCTTCCCTGATCTGAATCTCACCGTTCACGGCCTGAATTCCATTCCATTGCTCGAAGTAGCCACGCGGGCCCACAATCACGCTCGCCGTCAGCGAGACTCCATTCGACAGAACGTAGGTCCCGCTGCCGGCATTTCCGAGATCCAGATTGCCGAAATTGGTTCCGCCGGTTTGCACGGCCATGGCCTGACCGCCCGCCCCTGCCCAACCGTCCGAAACCGGCACAACCGCGCCCCCGTAGTTCATGCCATTTTCCAAGAGGTAAGTTCCGCGATAAAGATGCAGCGTGTGATTCAACCGCCCGCCCTGCTGTCGGAACCTTCCGTAGTTGAAATAAACCTCCGCGCTGAAATCTCCGCCACGCAAAGAATACTGTCCGCCGTCGAGATGCACTATGCCGACCGCATTGCTGCCGCCGTCCTGATTGAACACACCGTCGAAATATCCGCCAACCCAGACATTCCCAACGGCGAGCGTGCCGCTGGTCAGGTTGTAAACGCCCGGGCCATTGAAGCCGATGTCGATCTGGTTTCCGCTTACGACGGAGTTATCCGACTGATTGAATTCACCACCGATCGACATGCCGACGCCGGTCGGGCCATTGAGGAACAATGACGAGGAGAGCATAGTCATGGTGGCATTGCTCTCGACGGTCAGCGCGTTGACGCTCAGCGGTGTTTGAAAACCGGCGTAATTCAGGAGCAGCGTGTTGTGGGAATCGACGGGCGAAGCAATCCGGATCGATTTCAGCGAGAGCGACCCGGGATAATTCTGCGCGGTCGAGGATCCGATCATGACCGCTTTCCAACCGGCGTTGGTCAGCGAGATGGATTGGTTGGTGCCCGGCAGAATTCCCAGCGACCAAAACGGTTCCTCCCAGTTGCCACTGCTGCTTCGGGTCCAACTATTCTCCTGAGCCGCGGCGTCTGCAATGAATAAGCCGATCAACCCTGCAAACAACGGCAAGAGCCGCACCGCCTGAGCTTGCAGAGATTTCATAACGTCGCAGGAATTCTGCGGCGCAAGGGCGAGGAGAACAACGGGGCTAAACCCGCAAACGAAGCAAAGAAATCAGGGCTGCGCAGCAGCACAGCCCCATGAACTGAAAAGGGCGGAGTTGGACTCCGCCCTGAATTTTCAAATCATTTCCGCCTCAGAGCGGGAACGATCACTTGCCGCAGCACTGCTTGTACTTCTTGCCGCTCTGGCAAGGACACGGATCGTTGCGCCCGACTTTCGGGCCCGTGCGAACCGGCTTGGCTCGTTCCACGGCCTCTGCGGCTTCGCTCACCACATCGCTGGCGCGAGCCGGCTTGGCAGCGGCCCGTGCGGCCTGGGGATCTTCGCCGGTCGTGCTGCCGCCAAACGCGGTAGTCGACTGGTGCATCGTTTTCTGCGGTGAATTGCGCAGGAAGTCCTCGAACGCCTTGAGGCTGGAGGCGCTGCGGAAGATGTTGTGGCAGATCTCGGATTTGATGTTGACCATCAACTCGTCGAAAATGCGGAACGCTTCGGCCTGATATTCGATCAACGGATCGCGCTGGCCGTGAGCACGGAGGCCGATGCTGTGACGCAGGCTGTCCATTTCATACAAATGCTCCTGCCAGAGCCGGTCGATCGCGCTGAGAATCGTGTAACGCTCCACTTCCTTGAGCGCCTCGGGATTTTCGAAGCTGATCTTCAGTTCATACGCTTTGCGGACGGCTTCAGAGATGAAGTTGCAGACGGAAAACTGCGCCGGGCTCAGGCCGTCGAACAACGAACCAGGCACAGGTTGCTCGGTTCCAGATTCGGCAGCTTTGACCATTTCTTCCTCGGGAATTCCGAGCGGGAAATTCAGGTTCACCCAATCCGCCAGCGCGCGAACATTCCATTCCTTGTGATCCAGATCGCCCTTGGTGTTCGTCTCGACTTTCTGGACAACCACTTCCTCCATGATGTCCATGAGCCGATCGCGAACGTCGGTCGCGTGAATGATCTCGTTGCGGAAGCCGTAAATGACTTCGCGCTGTTTGTTCATCACGTCGTCGTATTCGAGCGTGCGTTTGCGAATCTGGAAGTTGTGCTGCTCGACGCGCTTCTGCGCCTGCTGGATGGAGCGGTTGAGCAATGGATGCTCCAACTCCTGGCCTTCTTCGAGCCCCATTTTTTCCATGTACTTCACGATCTTGTCCGAACCGAACAAGCGCATCAGATCGTCTTCCAGTCCGATGAAGAAATGCGAAGAACCCGGATCGCCCTGGCGCGCGCAACGGCCGCGCAACTGCCGGTCAATGCGGCGGGACTCGTGACGTTCCGTGGCCAGCACATGCAAGCCGCCCAGTTCACTGACGCCGGGTCCCAGTTTGATGTCCGTTCCGCGACCGGCCATGTTCGTGGCAATTGTCACCGCGCCGCGCTGGCCGGCACGGGCGATGATCTCGGCTTCCTGCTGGTGAAACTTGGCGTTCAGCACCGCGTGAACAATTCCCTCGCGCTTCAACATCCGCGACAACTGCTCGCTGATATCGACCGAGATCGTGCCGACCAGGATGGGCCGCCCCTGGGCGTGCACTTCCTTGAGTTCCTTCAGCACCGCGTTGAACTTCTCGCGTTTTGTTTTGTAAACCGAATCGTTCGCGTCCTTGCGGGCGATTGGACGGTTGGTGGGGATCACCAGCACGCCGAGCTTGTAAATATCGAAGAATTCCTGCGCCTCGGTTTCAGCGGTGCCGGTCATGCCCGCCAGCTTCTTGTAGAGACGGAAATAATTCTGGATCGTAATCGTCGCCAGCGTCTGCGTCTCGCGTTCGATGTCCACGCCTTCCTTGGCTTCGACCGCTTGGTGCAAACCATCGCTCCAACGGCGGCCAGTCATAAGACGGCCGGTGTTTTCGTCCACGATGATGACCTTGTTGTCCTGAACCACGTATTGAACATCTTTCAGGTAGAGGCAATACGCCTTGAGCAATTGCGAGATCGCGTGAATGCGCTGGGCCTTGGCTTCGAACTCCTGTTGAACCTTGGTCTTGGCTTCCATCCGCTTGCGCGCGTCCTGCTCAGCTCCGGTGTCAATCTCATGGAGCGCCGTCGTCAGATCGGGCAGCATGAACGCATCGGGATCTTTCGGGCTCAGGAAATTCCGCCCCTTCTCCGTCAGGTCCGCTTCATGGCTGCGCTCGTCGATCGCGAACAGGAGTTGTTCCTTCTCAGCGTACAGTTCGGTTTTCTTCTG
>JBQCEJ010000329.1:0-4183 GCA_051960355.1 Verrucomicrobiota bacterium
CCATCCTTGCAAACGCGGCGGCGTCTCCCGCCCAGCGCCATTGCGAAAGAAGAAGCAGGTCATCGCCGGCGTAACAGTCAACGCCACAACCAGCGAAGCGAGGATCGCGAAGATGTAGCTCATCGCCAGCGGCGCGAAAAAACTGCCCTGCAAGCCGGTTAAGGTCAGCACGGGGACAAAAACCAGCACGACGATGAATGTCGCATAGACCACGGCACTGCGGACTTCAAGTGAGGCATTCAGAATTACCTCCAGCACCGGGCGCGGTTGAGCCAGCGTTTCGTTTTCCCGCAACCGTCGCAGAATGTTCTCCACGTCAATGATGGCATCGTCCACGACTTCACCCAAGGCGATGGCCAGTCCACCCAACGTGATGGTGTTGAGCGAGACGCCCAACCGGTCGAGCGTGATGATGGCGGCCAGCAATGAAAGCGGGATGGCGGTCAGCGAAATGATGGCGGTGCGAACATGGCCGAGGAAAAGAAACAGGACAATTGCCACCAACGCGCCACCGAACAGCAGCGAATGGTTGATGTTGGCGATGGAGGTTTCAATGAAGGATGCCGGACGGTGCAAACGCGGATAAACTTTGATGCCCTCGCGCTCACACACCGGTTGCAATTCCGCGAGCGCCGCTTCCAGCGCGGTTGTCACCTCCATTGTGTTCGCTCCATACTGGCTCGACATCGTGAGCAGGACGCCTGGCCGGCCCATGATGAGCGCGTCGCCGAACTTTGGTTCTGCGCCTTCGCGCACCGTGGCCACTTCCTTCAAACGCACCGGCACGCCGTTGGTGCTGGTGGTGACGATGATGCTGGCGAGTTGTTCGGCGGATAAGGACTGGCCTTCGGTCTGGATCACCACGCGTTGCACTTCGTTTTCGACAAAGCCCGCGCCGCGCACGCCGCTGGCCAGCCGGGCGGCGTTGAGGACATCCGTTAGCGCAAGGTCATGTGCCCGCAGCAAATCTGGATGCACCTGCACCTGCCATTGGCGCACATCGCCACCGAATGCGCTGCATTTCGCCACTCCCGGCACCGCCAGCAAGCGCGGCTTGAGCGTCCAGTCGGCGAAGGTGCGCAGTTCCATGGGCGAGCGCGTATCGCTGACCAGCCCGATTTTGAGCAAGTCCATCGTCGCCGAAACCAGGGGCGACATCTTGGGCGCTTTCACCCCGGCCGGTAGCGTTCCGGTAAGTTCCGCCAGTCTTTCCGCCGCCAATTGCCGGGCGCGGAGAAGCTCCGTCCCCTCCTTGAACATCACCGTGATCACGGAAAGTCCCTGGATGGACTCCGAGCGCAGCGATTCGAGATTGCCTAATCCGTTCAACGCCGTCTCCACAGGGCGGGTGACGAGCGTTTCCACCTGGGCCGCCGAAAGTCCCGGCGCTTCCGTCTGGACGGCAACCTGGGGCGGCACGAAATTGGGGAACACATCCAGCTTGGCATGAAACGCAACGTAGCCACCGTAGAGCAACACGAGCGCCGCCAGCGACAGCACGATGCCGCGAAAGCGGAGCGAGAATTTTACGAGGGATTGCAACATGCGAAACTTCAGGTCTATTCCCCACCGTTTGCGGCCTTGAATTCCTCAGACAGCAATTGCTGCGCGCTGGTCATCACGATCCGATCACTCGCGTTGATGCCGCTCTTAACGAAGACTCCCTCGCGTTGCGGCAGGCCGACCTCGACTGGCTTCCGTTCGAACTGCGCGTCGCCCGTTTGCACGAAGACGAACATCGCGCGCTCGTGTTGAACCACCGCGGTGCGCGGCAGCAAAAACCCTTGCTCGGCAGGGCCGCCGCTGTTGAGGCGCACGGTGAGCGCCGTTCCCGAAGCTAGCGGGTGTTCGCGGAGCAAAATCAAAAACGCCTGTCCTTGCGCTTGCGGGTCAGCGTTCGGAGCAGGCCCGATCAACTCTGCTGGCTGCCACGACGCTTCCCCGGCAACCGGCGCAACGCGAACGGCGACCGGTACTCCTTCCAACCTCTCACCAGCGGGAAGATCAGCCCGGGCCAGCGCAGCATCTTGCGCGAGCAACATCCGCGTGAGCGAAGCCAGATCAGCGCGGGAAGCGAATGCCTTGCCCCATCCGGCGACAAGTCGTCCATGCGCGGATTCCGCTGCGGCCCGGTCGCGCTTCATCGCCGCCTCGGCGATTTCAAGAGTTCGGGCGGCGGCGTTATCGCCCAGGGACCGCAAGCGCTCCCATTCTTTGGCCGACGCCGCTTCGGCTGAATCTGCGGTCTCGATTTCCGCCAGCATGGTGGCGAGAGGGGTAGCATCAAGCACGCGACCAAAAGCCTTGGCCTCGGCCACTGCCTCGGCGCGTTTCGGCTGGGCGACGACCAATCCGGCTGCCGCCTGCTGTTCCTTAGTCAAGTGCAGACCGGATTCATGCTTTTCAGCTTCGGCCGCCGGGGCTTCGGCTGGTTCGGGCTTCGTGGTGCGCAACCATGGCCAGGTGGCTGCGCCGCCCAGCGCGACGCCGATGAGGATGCCGAGGAAAATCTTCTTCATGGTGTTGATTTCATTTGGACCGGCGCGTTGATGAGCGATTCGGGCAATTCCAATGGAAGTTGCAACGCGTTTTCCAAGGTTGCCGCCGCTTGCTGCGCTTTAAGCAATGCGTCGAGTCGCGCGAGTTCGATGTTCGCCGTCTCCAATCGCGCCGCCGCAATGGCCTGCCGGGAAAGCTCGCCCGCCTTGGCCATTTCTTCGGTGGCATGTGCTTGCTTCCGTGCCTGCGACAATAATTCGGTGGTGACGACAAATTTCTGGTCCGCGTTGCGACAACCGGCGAGCGCTGCGTCAATCTCGCTGATGACTCGGGCTTGCAGGGCATTGAACTTGGCGGCGGACTCGCGACGCCGCGCCTCGGCTTCGGCGATCGGCCCGCGATTCTGGTTCAGCACGGGCAATTCAAAGCTCAAGCCCACGCCCCATTTGTCACTGCCTTGATCGAACTCGTAGCCGGGATTCAAGTGGAGGTCGGGATACTGCCGGGCGATCTCAAGCTGGAGCGCCGATTCGGTGGCCGCGTAGTCAGCCAGCGCGGCGAGCACATCGCTGCGGTTCAAAAGCGCCCGGCGACGGGCTTCCTGCGAGGGCAATGCCGCGGGCGGCTGCTCGAAGGCGGCGAAGGAGATGATGACGCCGTCGAGGCCGGACGCGGGCACGCCCATGACTCCGGCCAATTGCGAACGTGCCTGGGCGCGACGGCCCTCCGCATCGAGCCGGGCGAGTTTGGTTTGTTCGCAAGCCATGCGTTCGCGGGAAACCTCCGCCGGGGTGATTCCGCCGGCCGCCTGTTCGGCTTCCAAGAGACGCACGATGGCCTGCTGCGCGTCCTGTTGTTCTCTTAACAGGCTCTCGCTGCGTTCCGCCGACCACAATTCAAGCAGGGCACGCCGCAAACGGATGCGCACCTCCCAAGCCGCGCTCGCCAACGTGAAGCGCGCGGCATCTGACAAGTGGGCCGCTTGCGCCCGGCGATAGCTGCGTTTGCCCGCCGTCTCAATCGGCACGTCGAGCGTCGCGGTGACCAGCCACGGCGAGGGAATCGCGGTGGTGGTGTTATAGGCCGGACTGACATTGACCGTCGGATTGGGCCGTTGTGCGGCGGTGATTTTGCCAGCGAAAACCGATTCATAATTCGCCCGGGCCAAGGCCAGGTCAGGGTTGAAATAGAATGCCGCCAGCGTGAGCGTTTCCAAATCCCAAGCAGCGGGCGGCCATGATGGGAAGGCGCGATGCAAATTGGTTTCGGCGTAGCGGTGGAGCGATTCGTCAGCCAGCGAACGCTGCTCAAAGCGAGCCGCAGAGTCCTCTGGAGAGAGCGGCTTCGGGGTGAAACGCGCACAACCGGTAAAGACTACGCTTGCGAGCAGGAGCGGCCAGAGTTTCATACGCTTGCCTCCTTGGTTTTTGTCAGCGGCAGCCGCACGGTTGCCGTGGTTTTGACGCCGGGTTCGGAGGTGATTGCGATTGTGCCGCCGTGGGCCGACGTGATCCATTGAACGATGCTCAAGCCAAGGCCGCAGCCGTCGGCGGTGGCCCCATGGGCGGGATCGGCGCGAAAGAAACGGTCGTAAACGCGCGGCAACGCCTCGGGCGAAATGCCCGGCCCCGTGTTGCTGACGACCAACTCGGCGAACCCACCGCCGTTGGTCAGGAAGATTTCC
>JBQCEJ010000330.1:0-2599 GCA_051960355.1 Verrucomicrobiota bacterium
TCCGCAGACCCAGCATGTGGAATGCGTCGCCGATCTACGCAGAATCCGGTGAGTGAAACGCCGTAAACTTCTTGCCAATTGGCGCGCCGTTGTTCCAATTTTGACTGACTAAATGACCAAGCCAACCAAACCCGGCCAGGATCAAGGCTTTGTTTCCTCCAAACTTCCCTGGGTGATTGCGGGAGCAGCGACGATCCTCTATCTGCTGACGCTCAACCACTGGGTGTCGTTCGGCAATCTCACGCTTGTCGCCAAAACCTCCGGCTGGATCTGGGGCCCCGATCTTTACAACCCGCTGTTTTTTCTCGTCACTTATCCCTTCCGCTGGCTGCCGGCAAACCTGATTCCGATCGCGTTCAATCTGCTCTCGCTCGTTTGCGGCGCACTCTCGCTGGCCTTGCTGGCGCGTTCGGTCGCGCTGTTGCCCCATGACCGCACCCAGGATCAGCGCTTGCGGGAGAAGAGCCGCCAGTCCTTGCTTTCCATCCCGTCCGCCTGGGTGCCGCCGGTGTTGGCCGCGCTGGTGTGCGGTCTGCAAATCACCTTCTGGGAAAGCGCGACCAGCGGCGCGGGCGACTTGTTCGATCTTCTTTTGTTTGCGTACGTCATCCGCAACCTGCTCGAATTCCGGATCAGCGGCGCCGACTCCTGGTTGTATCGCGCAGCCTTGGTCTGCGGCGCAGCCATGGCCAACAACTGGGTGATGTTCTGCCTCTTCCCGGCGTTCATCGTAGCGATGATCTGGATCAAAGGCTTTGCGTTCTTCAACGGGAAATTCCTCCTGCGCGCCTCTTTGTTCGGTCTGGCCGGACTGCTCCTTTACCTGCTGCTGCCCACCATTCACGTGTTGTCCGATCAACCCATGTTCACTTTCTGGCAGGCGCTGAAATCGAATCTGGCGCTGGACAAACAAGCCTTCCTGCACTTTCTCAAAGGCGCCCCAATCAATGCCCGGCTCCTGCTCGCCACCACATCTCTGCTTCCCATTCTGGTGATCGGCATCCGCTGGGCCTCCAATTTTGGCGACCCCAGCAGAATGGGCAGCAACCTGGCCACCTGGATTCTTCATCTTGCTCACAGCGCATTACTCGTCCTCGGGATCTGGATCGCATTCGACCCTGTATTCAGCCCTCGACAATTGAGCTATGCAGTGCCGGCGTTCTATTATCTTAGCGCGCTCAGCGTCGGTTATTTCAGCGGCTATTTTCTGCTCGTCTTCAAGCCGCTGCCCGACCGCATGGGCCGTACGACGCCGCTTCAAGTTTGGGCTCACAAGATTTCGAGGGCGGTTATCTTAAGCCTGGTAGTGCTGCTGCCGATTGGGCTGCTTGCGCGGAACCTGTCGCAAGTGCGCATGACCAACGGTTCGGCCATCAAAGATTACGCCACACAGTTGATTCAATCCTTGCCCGAACGCAGCGTGGTGTTAAGTGACGATTCCCGCAAACTCTACCTCGCCGAGTCCGCGTTGACCCAAGCCGGGCGCAGCCAGAATTACATCTTTTTGGATACGGCGATGCTGACGATTCCCGGCTATCACGCGTTTCAGCAGAAACTGCATCCCAAGGAATTTCCATTGGTGGTGGACACCAAAAGTCAGGAAAAAATTGAGGGACGCCCGCTCATCAATCTGCTCTTCAAGCTTTCCCAAACCAACTCACTCTACTATCTGCATCCGAGCTTTGGTTATTACTTCGAGGTCTTCAAGCAGCGACCGCACGGCTTGTCGCATGAGCTGCAGCTTTACCCGACCAATTCGCTCTCCGGCCCGCCGCTGACTGATCAGGAAGTGGCCGCCAATGAAAAATTCTGGAGCCAGGCTCAAAGCGATGTCGATCGGTTGCAGTCCTTCATCACGCCACCCGCGGCGAGCACGAATGCTTCCTTCAAAGAAATTCTGCTGAAAAAATTCCACCTTCCATTCGAACGCAACGCCACCGCTCTGGCTCTTGGTTCATTTTATTCACAGGCGCTCGATTCCTGGGGCGTGCAACTCCAGCGCCTGGGAAAACTGGATCGCGCCCAGGACTGCTTTCAATCGGCCGTGGGACTCTTTGGCGACAACCTCGCGGCGCAGAGCAATCTCGCTTTCAACCGCGACCTTCGAGCCGGGCGACCGACCGAGATTCGCAATCCTCGATCGCTCGAAGAGGAGCTGGGCAAATATCGAAGCTGGGAACAGGTGTTGCGCGACACTGGCCCGTTTGATGATCCAACGCATTGCTTCGGCATCGGCCTTGCCTTCGCCCAGGGCAATCTCTTCCGCCAGGCGGCACAGCAAGTCGAACGCGCTCAGGAGATCGTGCCAGACAACGTGCAGGCTTCCTTCTGGCTCGCTCGGTTATACATCATGAACCAGATGCCCCAGCCAGCGCGCAAGTTGCTGGCTGACCTCCGCGATGATGCCGATGCCCTCGCCGCGGTCGGAATTCGCCGCGTGGATTTTCTCCAAACGGAGGTCACTTCCCTCTTCGTGGACGGTCAGACGGACGCAGCCAATCACATGCTGCAAACCGCAGTGGAACGGAATCCGAAAGATGCGGACGTGCTGGCGGCCGTGACACAGATTACCTCTTTGTTCAAAAGCTAAACGAACGCA
>JBQCEJ010000331.1:0-3896 GCA_051960355.1 Verrucomicrobiota bacterium
GAGCTAATCTTTGACCTCGACGAGTTGTTGGAACTGGGAGATAGAAGGGAAGTTGATTTTCATCCCGGCAGGCTGCCGAGGAAACTGACAAAGGACAAAACCAGGTGAAATGAAATCAGACCTCCAATCCACCTGCCGCACAGCGGCTCAGTTCAACAGCAGATGCACCGAACCACTGCCCGGCGTCGCAGTTTTGCCGCTGTTGGTTTTTCGGGAGTTTGGATTGGCAGCCAGCGCCCGTTTTCGACAGTGGTCGGTGGTCTAATTCGTTTGATCTAATCTCCGTTGCCTATGCACATCACAAGGAACCAACAAGAAAAGTGCGTGATGGTGCGCATCATGCGTCAGGCAGAGATGCACCAGAAGAATTTCACGCTCAAACAGTATGGCACATGGGAAGCCGCTGAAGCGGCCGGCAAGAAGTGGCGAGACCAGCAATTGCAGGTCCTCCCGCCAACAATCAGAAATGAAAAGGACCGGATGACTTCCCGCAATCATTCTGGAAAAGTTGGCGTTTATCTTGGCCGTCATCTACTCAGGAAAAAGAATGGTCGGGAATACGAGTATTGGCGGTGGATTGCGAGATGGCCTGGATGTCCGTATTCGGGAGGGCTTAGCTGGTCGATACAGACTCTGGGCGACGATGATGCATTTGCGCTCGCCGTTCTCTCGCGCAACATGGAGACGATAAACAGATCGAAGGTGCTGGGCCAGCTTGAGCGAATCTACGGTACCAAGCAACACCACAGCATTATGTCTTTAAAATCGCAAAGCATATGATCGAACAAACCAGTTGCAGTGAACCCGGCGACGCCGCTCCGGTTTGCATTTGCCGATCACTGGCGCCGGGTCACTGATCTGGGACGTTGAACATTTCGAGCTCCTTGTGTTTTGCTTTTGCGCCCCTGTTCCGTCAGATCCGAGGTGCAACTGAGAAATAGAAGCATAATTGATTTTCATTTCGGCAGGCTGCCGGGAAAACTGACAAAGGATAAAGCCAGGTGAGATTAAATTAAATCTAATCCACCTGCCGCACAGCGGCTCAGTTCAACGGCAGTTAGTTCAACGGCAGTTAATGCTAAAATTTTCCTGAGCAGGGCCGAACGCTGGCTATTTGATCGACAGAATCTGCGGACGAATCTGGCCGACGAATTGATTCGGCAACTTCCTGTCCAGCGAACCGGGAACCATTTTTTCCACTGCCACATGTCCGTCACACAGGATGACATTCGCCTTTTGGGCATGGCGGAAATGGCCGTTCGGATAATAGTTGGGGCTGGAAAAATCCGTGGCGGCACTCACGTAATACCATTCTTCAATCATGGGATTGGCCCGTGAAGCTGGGGGCTGGAAATCATTGACCTGCGCGGCATCGGCATACAAAAGCGTTTCTGTCGGCTCCGAAATGTTTGCCGTGTTGACCGGAGCGACATTGTGCGGGGCGGAGAGATTTAGGTTGTAGCCGTAGCCATACGTTGAGCTACTGGCCTTGAGCTTGAACTGCGGCAGATCGACGGCGAACGAAGGGCAGGTTTCGACTCCACGCCCTTGCAGATAGGGAAAGAGCGCGCCTTGCGTGGCGTCAAAGGTGCGCCCGCCTTCCGGTCCGGAACTGCTGATCCAGCCAAACCAATAAAGCATGCCGCCATTAGTCGCTCCCGTTTTCCACCAGAAACAGTTTTCTCGGTTGTCGCTCCAGTAGAGTTGTGTGGCGATTCCGAGCTGGCGCAGGTTGCCCACGCATCGAATGCGCTGGGCCGAGGTGCGACTCCGCGCCAATGCAGGCAACAGCATTGACGCCAAGATCCCGATGATCGCGACGACGACCAAGAGTTCAATCAGAGTGAACGCCGGGTCGCAGTGCACCGTTTTTTTCTGCTGCGCCTGAAATCTCAAGATGCAATCGCGGCAGATGCAGGAACAATTTTTCAATTCCAGCGGCACGAGCGCGAGCAGCGCGGCGGGGACGTCCATCTGGGCGCACCAGCAGGGGCCTTTGTAAGCGGCGGGCGAAACGAGTTGGCAATTGTTCGCCGCGCCGCACAAAGGGCAGAACCCCGGATCGTGATTCAGCGACGGATTCATGGGCGATCGGCGCGAACCCGGTAAAAGGCATTCTCTGAAACCGCGTTGGTATCCGACAAGGTCAGCGATCCATTCAAGCCCGCAATGTTGGGAGAACAGGTCGCCCAGACTTGCAGATCCGTCGAGCGCTCCAGCGAATAGAGCCAGTTGGTTCGGCCCACGAAATTCACCGACCAAAGGCCGTTGCTCAATGCGCCTGTCAGATTCTGAACAGGGGGCGGCGGCAGGATCAGCGCGAAGTTATCCACGGTGCCGTGCGCCAGAACGGAGCCTTCATAACCGGGATATTGTCCGCTTTCGTTGTAGCTGTTGATTGAAATGGCATTCACCTGAAAATCGGTGAAGGGCGTCGCTGAAAAGGTGCTGCCCAATGCCTGAGTTACTGTTGCGGTTGCGGTCGTGGTGAGATTCGACAAAACGGTTAGCAGCGTCTGGTTCGATGAGGCATAGCTCATCGTGAAATGATAGGTGTCGCCCAGGGTCAACGCGTAATTCAGTGAATCCGATCCGCCGGGGTTGTAGTTGAACTGGCCATCTTTGCCGATGAAGGTCGGGTAAATGGTAGCGGGATCGCCGAACGAATCCTCCCGGAAATACGCCAACTCAACCAGGTTGGTCGCGTTGTACCCGGTGCCGCGCAGGAATCCCGGCTGCACCGCCTGATCCACGTTTAGAAAACCGACAGCGATTTGAAAACTGAACTCAAAGCTGTCAGCGGGCCCGATGTCATTCAACTGCAAGTCAAAGCCCAGGCTGAAGTCATCATCCTTGGTCAGAATGGTGCCGAGCGGCTGATAAAAATAGCTGTTGGTCTGTCGGGAATCCCAAGTGACTTGAAGATTCCCGTTGGTGGAATCCCAGCCAAACAGATTGCTATCGCCAAAAACAGTCCATCCGTTTTGTAACGGGTTGGTGGAAAAGTCTTCGGTAATCGTGGAAGCGGACGCTGCGGTGACGAGGGAAAGGCTGGCCAATGCCAGGAACGAGAAGCGGATTTTTTTCATGAGCTGATCTTTCAATTTGCTCCGCGATAAAGCACGGAACGGGTTTGGGTTGAGAGACCAGCGCGAGGCGGAGAGCGAAGTCATTTGAAAGGTGAATGGATGCACAGCAAAAGCGGCGCAGCTTCACCTCCTATAAACGACAAAGCCTTCAGCCCCGACAAAACGGAGAATGAAGGCATTCAGTGAATCCCCATCCGCACACGCGAATAGGGCTGGCCTCATCCTTCTCTTTGACGGAGAAGTTGGCTGCTGCGGCGACGGTGATAAACAGCCGCGCGCGGACAACAGCCGGACGAGCACAACTCAATCGGTATCCTGACTTCGGGCTTAAACCTCGCTCCCGCCTTCCCGATCTGATCGATCAGTGGCATTGGGAGTTTGTAACCCGTTACAGTGGCGCAACCGTCCCCGATTTTCACGGGGTTCCCGGACATTGAGCTGCGATAAAGATGAACTTGCGTCCATCGTTTTCAAAGAGCGCGTTTGTTTTAGGAGAGCGCGAGGGGAATGCCAAGAGAATTCTTTGGGCGGGGAATTCTGAGTGTAATCGATCGCGATTTGGAACGAAGACTTGACACATTTACGCTGAATATTAGTCTTTTTCCAGTGTCAACGGGCATTCGACAAGTTAAACTAGCAGCCGTCGTAGTAGTAAACGACGCCGTTGGTGCTTGTCGAATTTGAAGCCAATTTCGACAAAAACCCACGGCTGGAAACGGTCGTGGGTTTTTTCATTACCTGCGGCCCCGGTCACAACTGAGAAAGAATATGAGCAAGACAACTGAGATCGCTGGAACCAGGAAAAAA
>JBQCEJ010000332.1:0-12031 GCA_051960355.1 Verrucomicrobiota bacterium
CGATCGGTTCGTCGAAGACTTCGTCACGATGGAAAGCTGGATCAATGACAACATTCCGGTGCCCGGCGAGGTTTATCGCGAGTTCGTAAAATATCTCTATCAAGGAAACCGGCTGACGAAAAACCAGATGCCAGTCGGAAAACACATCGTGGATTTGGGAAAGATCACCTGCCCCGTGCTGAACATCATGGCCGGAGAGGACGATCTGGTGCCCTGCTCGCAAGGCATGCCCTTCACCGAACTTGTCAGCTCCAAGGACCGCAAAGTCCTGCTGCTGAAGGACAGCGGACATGTCGGTCTGGCGATGGGCAGCAAAGCGCAAAAGGAATTGTGGCCTCAGGCCTGTGAATGGCTGGCGGAAAGGAGTTAATCATCATGGTACGAATCAAAATCATACTCGCAGACGATCATAATCTCATTCGGGAAGGGTTGCGCTCTCTGGTCCAGGCGGACAACGGCGTTGAAATCATTGGTGAAGCCGAGGACGGCATTCGCGCGGTTCAACTCGCAAAATTGCTCAAGCCAGACGTCGCTGTGCTGGACATTCTCATGCCGCAACTCGATGGCCTGGAAGCCACGCGACAGATCGTGCGCGATGCGCCCTCCACCCGCGTGCTGATCCTCTCGTCGTATTCGAGCGACGACTACGTGAAGCGCATCCTCGAAGCCGGCGCGTCCGGTTATCTGTTGAAGAACACCGCGGGCAACGACTTCCTGAAAGCCATTCGCGAGGTGGATCGAGGCAACGCATTCTTCAGTCCGGAAGTGGCCCGACGTCTTCGCGATCAATGTCGTGAATCCCTGATCAGCGGCCAACCGGTCCAACGCTGCACCTCCAAAACGCCGCAACATCGTCGACTGGCCAACCTGATCGAACTCAACCCGCAGCAGCAGTAACGGCGACGATAACTCGCTGCGCCGCAGGGCCGAACTGACGTTCCGCTGACTTCGATGTCACTGTGATTTCTCGCCGCCCATGCGCAGTCGCATTGGCGCCGTCAATAGGTGCTATTGAAACTTCTGATTTTTGCTCCGGCCGTTTCCGGTTTATTGAGTCATTAAGAAAATCTATGACCAACAGGAGTAAAAATGAAAACGATACAGCTACCACCCGGCGTTGAAATGCATGGACCAGTGACCGAAAAGCAGGCGGAATTACTTTCGCCTGAGGCTCTGAAATTTCTCGCGGCACTGCACAGGGAATTCAATCCACAGCGTCAGCAATTGCTCCACGCCCGCCGTCGTCGCCAGGCGGCCATCGATCGTGGACGTCTGCCCGGCTTCCTCCCGGAAACGAAAGCGGTGCGCGAAGGCAACTGGAAAGTCTTGCCCGTCCCGGAAGACTTGCACAATCGCCGCGTCGAAATCACCGGCCCCGTCGATCGCAAGATGATCATCAACGCGCTCAATTCGGGCGCGAACTGTTTCATGGCTGACTTCGAGGATTCGCATTCGCCCACGTGGTCGAACACACTCGACGGCCAGCTTAACGTGCGCGATGCCGTGCGCGGCACCATTTCCTACGTCAGCCCGGAAGGCAAAACCTACCAACTCAATCGCACTGTCGCGACGCTGATCGTGCGGCCGCGTGGCTGGCATTTGCCCGAACAACATCTCCACGTTGATGGCCAGCCCATGTCCGCGAGCTTGTTCGATTTCGGGATGTATTTCTTTCACAACGCCCGTTACCGCCAACTGCACGATTCCGGCACCTACCTGTATTTGCCGAAGCTGGAGCATTACCTCGAAGCGCGTCTTTGGAATGATGTCTTCAATCGGGCGGAACAACTGCTTGAATTCCCGTCCGGCACAATCAAAGCCACCGTTTTGATCGAACACATTCTCGCCGCGTTCCAGATGGAAGAGATTCTCTACGAACTGCGCCATCACAGCGCGGGGCTGAATTGCGGACGCTGGGATTACATTTTCAGCTACATCAAAACGTTTTCGCATCACGAAGATTTTCTCGTGCCGGATCGCGCGCAAGTGACGATGACCGCGCCGTTCATGCGAGCTTACACGCTCGCCTGCATCAAGACCTGTCACCGTCGCGACACCTTCGCGATGGGCGGCATGGCGGCTTTCATCCCGATCAAGAACGATCCCGCCGCAAACGCCGAAGCGCTGGAGAAAGTGCGCGCAGACAAACGCCGTGAAGCAACCGACGGGCACGATGGCACCTGGGTTGCGCATCCGGGCCTGGTGCAGATTGCGAAAGAGGAATTCGACAAAGTGCTGGGCGATAAGCCAAACCAGATTGACCGTCGGCGCGACGATGTTGAATTCACCGCAGCACAGCTTCTGGAGGTTCCGCAAGGCACAATTACCGAGGAAGGGTTGCGCACGAATATCCGCGTTGGAATTCAGTATCTCGAAGCCTGGCTGGGCGGCTCCGGTTGCGTGCCGCTTTACAATTTGATGGAAGATGCCGCCACGGCGGAAATCTCGCGCACGCAGGTCTGGCAGTGGGTTCACAATCCGCACGCCAACCTTTCCGACGGTCGAAAGGTGACTCTCACGCTCGTCCGGGAATTGATGGAGGAGGAGTTGGACCGGATTCGTCGTGAACGCGGCGCGACCCGCTTCGATCACGGGCATTTTGCCGAAGCCACGCGGCTGTTCGACGAATTTGTCGCCTCCGAAATGTGCGAGGACTTTCTAACGCTCAAAGCCTACAAAGTTCTGTGCTCCGCCGATGTATTCGACGATCTCAACGTCTCACCTGGGCAATCGTCGCTGGTCGAACTGTCGTCCTGAACCACCACACAACCAATGGAGATCACCACTATGAAATCACGAATCCATTCCACCAAGCGTTCGCAGCGAAACGGAACGCATCGCATCGTAAAACCCAGCGGGCTGGCTTTCCCAAATTCCACCGCCATTCTCGCCCCAGGCCAATCGGCAAAAGCACCTTTGATCGGTTTGTCGGAAATAAAAACCCTCGAGAATGACTGGCGCACCAACCCGCGATGGAAGGGCGTCACACGCCCTTACCCAGCGGAGAAAGTTCTGCGATTGCGCGGCACGATGAAAATCGAACATTCGATCGCCAACAAAATGGCGCGCAAACTCTGGAATCGCCTGCATTCGGAGCCGTATGTGAATGCGCTCGGCGCCTTGACCGGAAACCAGGCCGTGCAAATGGCGCAAGCCGGTTTGAAGGCGATTTACTTGAGCGGCTGGCAGGTGGCTGCCGATGCGAATCTCTCGAACACAATGTATCCGGACCAGAGCCTTTATCCGGCTAACAGCGTTCCGCTGGTGGTCCGGCGCATCAACAAAGCGCTGCAACGCGCCGATCAGGTTCAATTCCTGGCCGACAAATACCGCTTTGATTTCTGGACGCCGATTGTCGCCGATGCCGAAGCCGGCTTTGGCGGGCCGCTCAACGCCTACGAACTCATGTTGCAGATGATCGAGGAAGGCGCGGCCGGAGTTCACTTCGAAGACCAATTGTCCTCCGCGAAAAAATGCGGCCACATGGGCGGTAAAGTGCTGGTGCCGACATTTGAATTCATTCAAAAGCTGACTGCGGCCCGACTGGCGGCCGATGTTGCGGGTGTGCCGACTCTGCTGGTCGGACGCACGGATGCCGAGGCAGCCAAGTTGCTCACCAGCGACTTCGATGAGCGCGACAAGCCGTTTTGCACCGGTGAACGAACTGAAGAAGGTTTCTTCCGCATTCGTTCCGGCGTGGAGTTGGCGATTGCGCGCGCAGTGGCTTACGCGCCTTACGCCGATCTGCTCTGGTGCGAAACCAGCAAGCCCGATCTCGAGTTCGCTCGGCAGTTTGCCGAAGGCGTCAAAGCTGTCTATCCCGACAAGCTTCTGGCCTACAACTGTTCGCCGTCCTTCAACTGGAAACGGAATCTGGACGACGCCACGATTCGTAAATTCCAGGATGAATTGGGCGCGATGGGTTACCGTTTTCAATTCGTCACGCTCGCAGGATTCCATTCGATCAATCACAGCATGTGGGAATTGGCGCGCGGTTACAAAGAACGGCAGATGGCCGCTTACACGGAATTGCAGGAAAAGGAATTCGCCGCTGAAGACGAGGGCTACGGCGCCGTGAAGCACCAATCCTTTGTTGGCGCGGGTTACTTCGATGAAATCTCCTGCATCTGCGGCCAGGTTTCCACCCAGGCACTGCGCCATTCGACGGAAGAGGAGCAATTCGAGGAAAAGCCTGACGCTGCGCCTCTGTCCGCAAGCCGCACGAATGAAGCCGTTGGCAACTGATGGCGGCGGACTGGCCCAATGAAAATATTATGCTAACTTTCTTCGGAGGAGTTGCGGATCTGCAAATCTCTCTTGGGAACAGGAGAAGCTTTGAAACAAAGCGTCGATTTACATTCAGCCTCACACAAATCCAGTCGAGAGAAACTTCAATCGAGAGAAACTTATATGCATAAAAGAAATGACCTGAATTCGTTCACCCCAAAACATCTTGAACGCCATCGAAGCGAGAGTCGCTTCGGTGAATTCCAAAGCGAGGAACTGTTGCCCCGGCAACGTTCGACCGAGGTCGCAATTGAGCCGCTGGATGAACGGGGTTCGTTGATGCAAGGCCGCGACCTGCTTGCCACTGAAATCAAGCGCGGCAAGGAATATCTGGAGCGAATACAAAAAGAGCTGAACGACAGCCGCTCATCGTTGGAACATTGGAGTCGCTACGAACAGATCTGCTCGGCTCACCCGCTGGATCATCTGATCGAAGTCATGAGCTTGCAGGAAAAGACGCAGCAATTTCTCATCGACTGGCTGCAGCGACAGGAACAGAAGCGAGCTACGATAGTTGCCCAACTGGAAGCGCTTCCGTGAACGGCAGGGTCCGGATTTCCACGATACCCGGGTTTGATTTCGGCGTTTAACTTGGACGGTTTAGCGCCGAATTTCCAATTTGTTTATTCAGTTTCCTCCTGTTCAAGTCCGGCGAAACAGGTGTGAGCGAGTTCCGGATTGAGGAACGAACCACTTATAGAGCCGGTCGCAAATCCCAACCCCGATGCAACCCCAGCATCAGGCCACGCAGTTCCGCCAACCCACGCATACGACCGATGCAGGAATAACCGGGAGTTATGCCAGGAGGCTTGGCGAGATCATCCATCATCGTGTGGCCGTGATCGGGTCTGAAGGGCATCTGCCAGTCGGCGCGTCCGATTGCCACCCGGTGCGCCTGCTCGTCCTGCAAGGCTCGCACCACTGCCGGCATGTCCACGGAACCCACCAGATGATCCGCCTCGTAAAATGAACCGTCGGGCAGCCGTTGCGTGCTGCGCAAATGCGCGGCATGGATGCGGGGCGCAAATTGTTTTACCATGGCGGGCAAATCATTATCCGTGCGGGCGCCCAAGGAACCGGTGCAGAAACAAATGCCGTTGGCCGGACTGTCCGCCATTTTGAAAATAGTTTCGATGTGCGCGGCCGTGGAGACAATTCGCGGCAATCCGAGCACTGGAAAAGGCGGGTCATCTGGATGAACGGCCATGAGCATGCCGGTTTCTTCCGCCACCGGAATTACCGCTTCCAAAAACCTCGCCAGATTTGCGCTCAAGCCACCCTCGCCCAACGCCTCATAACGCGCCAGCATTGCGCGAATGTCCTCCAGCGAGAGACCCCATTTGCAGCCGGGAAAAACGTCGATGATGGTTTGGACGAATCTTTCCTGCGCTCCGGTTTCGAGGCTTTGCCACCAGGCTGAAGCGCGTTCCAATTGTTCGGGGCTATAATCCGCCTCGGCTCCAGGACGCTGGAGCGCATGAATTTCAAACGCGGCAAATCGGACGGGATCAAAGTGCATGCACTCGGAGCCGTCCGGCAAAACATGACGCATATCGGTGCGAATCCAGTCCAGCACCGGCATGAAGTTGTAAATCACCCGCGTGATGCCTTCAGCAGCCAAATTCCGCAGCGTCTGGGTGTAGTTCTGGAACAGCCGTTTCAGGTCGCCGCGGCCGGTCTTGATGTCTTCATGCACAGGGACGGACTCGACACAGGTCCAGCGCACGCCGCTGGCTTCAATCCTCTGCTTGCGTTCTCGAATTGCCTCGCGGGGCCAAAGCTCGCCGTACGGGATCTGGTGCAAGGACGTAAAAACCGCCTGCGCACCAGCCTGCCGGATGAATGACAACGGCACCGGATCTTCCGGGCCAAACCACCGAAACGATTCTTCCAAGCGGAACGAGTCATTCATTGTCACAGGCCTTTATCTGCGCGCGTTCCATCGGGCGGTTTTGGCGCTTTGTTTCAACGGTCCGGCGTATTGGAGGACAACGCTGCGCCGTCTGAAACGCGCTCCATCGCGAATTTATTCCTGCGGGTAAACCAGCACGCGATCATGCACCAGCACGATCAGGTCGTTGCGCTTGTCGCCCGTCACATCAGCAACTGCCGCTTCGCGCGGTTCCGGAGCATCGCCTCGCCGGCTGCGGAAGGTACGCTCCTCGAAGACCTGCCAGCGATTGGCGGGAACGAGTTTTTGATCCGCGGAAAAGATGACCAGGTCGAGATAGTTGCGAGCGGTTTCGAGGAATACCAGGTCTTTGCGACCGTCGTTGTTCAGATCACCCGAGACGACGTCCGTCAGGTAGCCATTCTTGATGCTCGTTTCGTAGCCGTCGAGTTCGGTCAATTCCCAGGCCTGCCCCGTCAGCGACATCCAGGCAACAGTGTTCAAGCCGAGCAGCGCAATGCCATTGAGGTTCTGGCTCGCAAGGGCAACGGGTTGCAGACTCGTGAAACCGGAAACGGGCAATTCCAGACTCCGCACAACCTGCCAGACGCCCGCGCCATCGCGCTCGCACAAGGTCAACGCTTTGCGTTCCGCGTCCAAAAGGAAGAGTGACGCGACGGCATTGGTTCCGTTGGGAACCGCGGCAGCGCCGATGATGCGCGAATCACTGGAGACGCCGTTGATCTGTTCTTTCACCTGAAAACTCCAGTTGCCCTTGTTGGTCGAGTTCTGCGCCCCGGCTCCGGACTGGAGCACGACCGCGCGAATGAAGTTTTTCTGCGGCAGAAGCAATTCCGCTTTGCCATCGCCATCGACGTCGGCGGAACTGAGCCACGGCTGCTCCAGCGCGCCGCCCGGAGCGGTGACATCCAGCTCCTCGAAATCTTTGCCCGCAACCTGCCGGAGAATTTTAATCTTCTCGTAAGGCATCAAAACAACGAGATCCGTCAATCCATCCTGATCGGCATCGTGCAAGGCCAACCGAGTAGGATTCGCTTTGAAGCTTTCGCCCAATTTCTGCGTTTTGCTTTTCCCATCGGCCGAGCGGCTCACCAGGGAACGCTTGCCTTCCTGATCGACGATAATCTCCAGCACTGGTTTGGCATTGCTCTGCAAGGCTCCGGCCACGATCGCCAGAGGTTTTCCATCCACCGCAATCAAGGTCGGAAACGGGAGCCGTTGATTTTCATCCAGCCGCGTGACGCCCACCTGGCGTTCGTCGGCGCTCAGCAGGAAAATCTCGGGTTTACCGTCACCGTCCCAATCCGCCACCGCGAGGTCGCTGACCCCGGCCAGTGTGGGAAAGGTTTTGGCGTTCGCGAGGGATCCGTCTTTCTGCTGGAGGCTGAGGGAGATCTGCCCGCTCTCGGGTTCAGCAATGAGCAGGTCCTGAAGTCCATCGCCATTGACGTCGGCCCAGAGCTGACCGCGTCTGGCTTTGTCGGTCTTGTTCAGGGGCAACACCTGGAACTGGCCTTGAAGCAGTCTGCCGGAAAGCGGCTCCGCCGGTCGGAGGGCGAATTGCGAAACTTGCGCGCGACCGGAATTTTGCGCGATGGTCATCACCTGAACTTTCCCCTTGGGCACCAGGTTGTCTGCCCAATAGGAACGGATCGGCGCCATGGAGAAAAACATTTCCGGCCCGAGTTCGTGGTCGGCTTTCTGCAAACGAAACCGAAACGGATAGCGATCTTCCCAATTGACCAGCAGCAGATCGTCGCGCTTGTCGCCATCGACATCGATGACCTGAACGGATTTGACCGGTGTGGCGAGGGCAATCTTCTGAGGTTCGCCCAGGGTATGATTTGCCTGTTGCGGCAGAAAATAAACGCAGTTCTCGGAAAGCAGCGCCAGATCGGCCCGGCCATCGCCATTCAAATCGCCGCAGGCGAGCGCGTTGGCTGTGAGTTGCCCATCCAGGATCGGCCAGCGTTTCGGCGCGCTCCAGACGTTCGTGCCCTCATTGTATTGCACCACCAGTTCCTTGGGTTCGCCATAGTAGGCGATATCGGGGCGACCGTCGCCATTGAGATCCTTCACAATCAGCGACGAAATGCGTTTCTCCGAAGCGATCGATTCAATGCGAAACCGCGCGTCGGGCGGCAGTTCGTTCAACTCATGTTTCGCGGCCGGATCAGCGGTTTCGGTCAGATTCGTTTTGCCAGTCTGGTTGAAGAGAAGATTGATTTTGGAACGCGAATTGTTCACCACCACAACGTCATTCAAACCATCGCCATCAATATCCGCTACGTGCAATTGGCTGATCAGGGGATCGATCGGAAAAATCTCCGGGCCGGCGAAACTGAAGTCAGTGCTGGGCTTCGGCTTCGTTTCAGCGCGCAATGACAGACTGGCAAGCCCCAAGGCGCAGGCGGCGAGAAAACCGATTCGTTTGTGTAAAGTCATAACTTTAAGCGTAGCGGAAATTGCCATTCCTGACATGGCTTGGCCAGTTTATTTCCGCAATTCTCGTCTTGCTGCGGGCGCGGAGTTTCGCCGCTTCAATGTGGAAGAAAGCGGGCGCTTTGACCGTCCGACACTCTTAAAAACTGGAGCGTTGATGCGGGAGGATTCTCTGCTCCGGCTGCGTTTACTTGCCAAGGCAAATGGGAATCAGCCCGGGATCGCCTGTGTTGAACTTCGATCTCTCTGGAAAAAACCGCAGTGAGCAACGACCGAGAAAAGACCGATGCAGACGCTGGCTTGGAGGGGGACTAAATCCTTTCGACTAAACGCCAGACGTCTGCACCAGAAAAAATAAAATGAGCAGGCGGCAAATGTTGTTGTTCCCGTGAGGGCCCCCACCAACATTTCCAAAAACCCACCGCCTGCTCTTTGATAATTACGGCGGCACACATCAAATCTTTCAAAGAAATTGAAAAAAAGTTTTCCAGAACTCCGATCGTGCGTATTTCCCAGCAATCCCGGGGTTTTTGCCGCCCAAACGGCAGTCGGACAGAAAAGATTCGATCGGATCGCCTCCTCAGTGTTGGACGCGCCGTGGCTTTGGGGAATCGGCTGCCTATTCGCCGATTATGTGCGCAGCGACTTTGCGCGCGTGCGCTGAGCGACGGTGTTCCCAGACATAAATCCCCTGCCACGTTCCCAGCGCCAACCTCCCGTCGCGAATCGGAATGCTCAGGTTCACCGCCGTCAAAGCTGTTCGCACATGCGCCGGCATGTCATCGTCGCCTTCCGCAGTGTGGATGTAGATCGGATCGCCATCAGGCACAAGGCGCTTGAAGAAAGCCTCCAAATCGCGACGAACGTCGGGATCGGCATTCTCTTGAATCAGGAGCGACGCCGAAGTGTGCCGCAGATGGAGCGTCAGCAGACCGTTGTTGATCTGACTTTTGGAAACCCAGGAAGCCACTTCTTCCGTGAATTCATAAAGGCCGCGCCCGCGCGTCGTGATGCTGAACTCGTGGAGTGCCTGTCGCAACATAACGTCTCGGCTCAGGGAACCACGTCGAGCGGTCTTCTTATCATCCGTTCAATCTCCGGATTGGCCGGCACTCCGGCGGCGAGCGCTTTCTGATAATGGAAATGCGCCAGGGCCGGATCGGCGGGCTTTTGAGTGACATAGATGACGGCGAGATTGTAATGCGCGCTGCCGTAATTGGGATCGAGCGAGATCGCTTTCCGCAGGGCTGATTCGGCGGCTTTGCGCATGCCCTTCTGACTGAGCGTCAGGCCGAGATAGTTTTGAATCTCCGCATTCTGCGGGTCCAGCTTGGCCGCGTGGCCCAGAGTATCCAAAGCCTCATCGAATTTGCCCTGTCGAAACTTGAGAAAGCCCAGAACCGAAAGCGCGTAAGCATCGGTCGGCGCCAATGCCAATGCCTGGCGCACGTTCTTTTCGGCGTCGTCGAGATGATTAAGCTCAAGCTGAATGGCCGCCAGATTGGCCAGCGTATAGACGTTCTTGTCGTCCTGTTTCAACACCTCTTGATATTTCTCTTCCGCGCGATCATAGCGGCGTGCCGCGAAATCCTTTTGAGCTTCGGCGACGAGCGTCAAACTGCCCGCCGGCAGATCCCGCGATGATTTCTTGCCGGCCTTGGGATCGGCGATTTGTGGCGCCGGTTTTTGGAACAACGCCAATTCCTCTTCCGTGTAGGGAATCCGCTGGGCTTCCAGCACAGCCAGCCGCGTGCGCAACACCTCCACTTCGCCGGTCAAGACTTCCACGCGCCCGGCCGAGGGTTTGCTCCAGTGCGCGGCCAGTTCCTCCTCCGCGGCATTCAATTTTTTGCGCAACTCATCGCGTTCCCGTTCGAGATCCTTCACGCGCGCCGCGTCCTCGGAGAGCGCCGGCGCGGGCGTGGCCACCTGTTGAATCCGCTTTTCAAGCGCGGCCTTTTCCAGGCGCAACACATTCTGGTCCGACTGCAACACCGCAATTTGCGCCCGCGCTTCCGTCAACTCACGGCTGACCGCCTCGCGGTCGCTTGGCACGGCTTTCCATTCCGCGAGCTGCTTCTTCAAGATTTCGTTTTCCGTGCGCAAGGCGATCGCAGTTTCACTCTCTGAGGTCAAGGCTTTGACGCGGTTCTGCAAAGCGGTTTTCTCCAGCGACAACCGCGAGTTCAGTTCAACTTGTTCGGCGAGCCGACGGTCCGTTTCTTCCAGGCTTTTGCGGGCCGCTTCGATCTTGGTCGCGTTCCAGGCGGACGGAATCAAGCTGTCCATTTTCTTTTGCAGCTCGGCTTTTTCGGAGGTGAGAGCGTCGGCGCGCGCGGCCTGTTCCGCGGAATGGCGATTGGCTTCCGCGAGTTGCCGTTTCAATTCCTCGATCGTTTTGGCATCGGTCGGGGCATTTCTGGACGGGCTTTGCGTGAGGGCGACATTCAAAAGCGCATTATCCTTTTTCAGCGACTTGATCTCCTCTTCAGCGCGGGCGAGCGCTTGCGGATCAGCCGCGGCCGGTTGCAGGCGCAGCGCTTCGCGCAACTTGGCTTCGAGCGACGCTTTGTCGGTCTGCAACTGGCGAATCTCACCCTGAAGGGCGACAAGCTGGTCGTTGGTTTCTGCCGTTTTGCCGGTCGCTGGCGAGGTTGCGATGGGTTTTGGACGGACCGCAGCCGGCAGGGTTACTTCAGGATTTTTAGCCGAGACCTCAGCGAGTGCCGATTCCAGATACGCAAGGCGATACTTGACGACGGTGCCGTTCCAGTCCGGGTAAGCCCGCTGGAATTGGAGCAGCAGTTTTTGGGCTTCAAGATATTTGGCGTAGGCCGGTGCGGGCGTGTGGGCGTTCTTCAAACCGTCGGCTTCCTGGATCAGGCTGTAGATGCGAAAATATTGCTCGTCCTGAGCGTAGGCTTGTCCGAAAGAGAAAAGAAAAACGCTCAACAGACAGCCCAAAAGAAACAATCTTTTCATACGCCGTGATCGTACGAGGCCAGGCGAACGGTGGCAAATATTTACCGCATCCGCGATCCGCTTGCTTTAATCCCTTGATGAAGGCCGCTTGCGCTCTGGAGGTTGGCGGATACCACCGACTCCAACGTGGTTTTTAAAAACTTTGCTCCCCAACGCGGGCAGACCTCCCACCGGCTGACACTGCCAGAGCTGCACCGCGGCGGACCTTCGCATCGATGTTCCGGGTGAATCCAGGGTCAGGACAAATCCGCAGGACAACTGTCAAAAAATCCACCCACGCGGCGCCGGGAACAAAGAAGTTCGCGCGACGAGCAGCCTTGTTCCTGCCGGGAACAAAGAAGTTCGAGCCAACAACATCCTTGTTGGAGCAAAAAACAAACTTGTTCCCGTGAGGAACATCCTTGTTCC
>JBQCEJ010000333.1:0-9839 GCA_051960355.1 Verrucomicrobiota bacterium
CGCAGGCCTTTCCATCCGTGTCAGCCTGGACCAAGGCAATGTTTGAGCCGTTTGCCGCGACTCTCAGCAACCCGCCAGTTGTGGCCTCGATGCCCGTAACCGGTGGCCAGGAGGAGCTGCTGAAAATGGTGAAGGAGCTGCAGAAGCAGGTGGCCAAGTTGAAACGGGAGAAGACAGCTCAAACCACTGCCAAAAAACGGAAATGACCCGGCGGATTTGGAGCTTATAGGCCCAGCATCTTCAATCCAAACCGGATCCACAGCGGGATGGTAATGAGCGAAATTACCGAGGTGCTGAGCACCACGCGCATCGCCGTCGCTGGATCTCCCTTGTAGAGCTTTGCCAGCACGATGGGAAAGACAGCCGTTGGCATCGCCGCTTGAAGCACGAGCACGCGTTGGTGTTCGACCGTCATGGGAATAGATTTCGCCAGAGCCAGAAAGAGCAGGGGAAAGACCCCGATGCGCAAGATGATCGCGGACGAGATCACGCGCCAGCCGTGCGCTGAATGAAACTCGCCAAGGTGATCGGCCATGATTGCACCGATCAAGATTAAGGCCAAGGGAATGGCGCACCCGCCCAGCCAATGGATTCCGGTGCCCACAAAGGCCGGGATGCTGGCATTCCAGCCAAGCGCATTCAGTATGACGGCCAGCACGATCGCAATGAGCGGCCCGTTGATTACTCTGCGCCAATCTTTGCCGATGCTGCCACCGGATAAGACCATGACTCCCAAGGTCCATAGGGCCATTTCCACGCCAACAATGTGCAGAAACAAAACGCCGGCTGTGGCTTGATCAAACAGTAGCAACGCCAGCGGTAGCGGAACGTAGCCATAATTGTGCAGGCCAACTCCGACAGCGAACGTCCGCTTCTCGCTGGATTTACTCAAGCCGTGCAGTGGCTTGGCCCAAAAGGCGATCAGCATTGCCAAGCCGACCACGGCATAGCCCAGCAAGGGCGCGAGCAGCAGATTGTTCGGCTCTTTGAGGGCGGGATTTCCGAGCGATTTGTCGAGAATAAGACACGGCAACAACACATTGACGCATATCCGCATCAAGCTATTGTCCGCCTCTTCGGTAAGCCAATTGAGCTTGCGGATGAATATGCCCAAACCCATGACGCCAAAGACGGGAAGGACCGCGTTCAGAATGGTGAGCGTTTGGTTCACGTGGGTTCGTTTCGGGTCGTGAAAATCAGGGTTGCCACTTCAAGCTGCCGTATTTTTGCCGATGAGCTTGATGGTGTGCATCGAGCCGAGGCGCTTGCCCGTTCAGGTTCCAGATTTTCCTGCGACACGGAATGAACATGCGTTGCGCGGCACGGTAGTGAAAGCAAAATGAGCTGCCGACATTGCTGCCGGCAGCTCACAAGGCTTCATCACTGCGCTGGAGGCGAGGATGGACGTTTTCAATACCCTACGAACACCCAAGGCTCTCGCCGCAGTTCAGGCATTTGTAGCAGGCGCCATTGCGCACGGCGACGTGACCGCAGTTCGGACAGGTCGGCGCGTCTTGTTGAAAGTGCGCCACGGAATCGCTCAGGCTTTTCACCACGCGATCGGTTTTTCGGTGGCCCAGGCCGGCTTTCAAATCCACCACTTCCGGGTCTTCGGCAATCGGCAGTTCAGGCACCGGGCGGTTTATTTTTTTTTTCACTTCTTCGAGCAGGCCCGGCATGGAGAATTCCGGCTGGCGGGTGATCGAATTGGCTTCGCGATAACCGGGGACGAATTGCAGCGCCATCCAGCGGAAGACGTAATCAGTGATCGACGCCGCGTTGCGAATCTCAGGATTCTTCGTGAAACCAGAGGGCTCGAAGCGTTGATGCGCGAATTTCTTCACGAGCGCTTCCAGCGGCACACCGTATTGCAATGCCATGCTGGTGAGCGTGCCAATGCCGTCCATCAAACCGCCGATGGTGGAACCTTCCTTGGCCATCGTGATGAACAGTTCGCCGGGCTGGCCGTCCTCAAACAGACCGACGGTGAGGTAACCCTCGTGACCCGCGATGTCGAACTTGTGAGTGATGGCGGTGCGAGTGTCGGAAAGACGACGGCGCGAAGGTTTGCCCGCTTCTTCGCGCAGCTTGGTTACTTCCGCGTCCAATTGCTTCATCCGGTCATCGAGACTGGAGGACGTGTTGGCAGCCGCGGTTTTATCGCCGCCTTCGTTGGTTTTCTTCGTGTTGAGCGGCTGCGAGCGTTTGGAGCCGTCGCGATAGATCGCCACGCATTTCAAGCCCATTTTCCAGGCCTGCACGTAGGCATCGCGAATTTCTGCGACGGTGCTTTCGTTGGGCATGTTGACGGTTTTGGAAATGGCGCCGCTGATGAAGGGTTGCGCCGCGCCCATCATCTTCAAGTGCGCGAGATAATGAATGCTGCGTTTGCCTTTGTAGGCTTTGAAGGCGCAATCGAAGACTTCCAGATGCTCAGGCTTGAGGCCGCTGCGAATGGTTGTTCCATTTTCCTCGACGTCTTCGATGGTGTCATGCTTCTCCACGTGCGCGACAATGGCTTCGACTTCTTTGGCGCTGTAGCCGAGCCGCTGCAAGGCCTGCGGCACGCCGCGATTGACGATCTTCAACATGCCGCCGCCAGCGAGTAATTTGTACTTCACGAGCGCGATGTCGGGTTCGACGCCGGTTGTGTCGCAATCCATGAGGAACGCGATGGTGCCGGTTGGCGCGAGTACGGTGACTTGGGCGTTGCGGTAACCGGCTTTCTTGCCGCGGGCCAAAGCGCCATCCCAGCAGGTGCGCGCTTCATCTTTGAGATAATTGAATTCCTGGCTGGGCTGGATTTCTTCCACGGCATCGCGGTGCAGCTTGATGACGTTGAGCATGGATTCGATGTTGTCCTTGGCCACGGGTTTGGAAACGTGCGTGCAGCGGGCATCGCGATAACCCGGGAATGCGCCAATGGATTCGGCAATGACGGAACTCTGCTCGTAGGCATGGCCGGTCATGATGGCGGTGATCGCTCCGGCGAGCGCGCGACCTTCGTTGGAATCGTACGCCAGGCCGTAGCTCATGATGAGCGAGCCGAGATTGGCGTAACCGAGGCCGAGCGTGCGGAAGATGTGCGAATTTTCGGCAATTTCCTTGGTCGGATAGCTCGCGTTGTCCACGAGAATTTCCTGCGCCGTAATGTAAATGCGAACGGCGGCCTTGAAACGTTCCACGTCGAATTTACCGTCATCCTGCTTGAACTTCATCAGGTTCAACGACGCGAGATTGCACGCGGTGTTGTTGATGAAAACGTATTCGGAGCAGGGATTGGTGGAATGGATCGGCTCGGTGCCTTTGCAGGTGTGCCATTTGTCGATCGGCCCGTCATACTGCATGCCCGGGTCGCCACAGATCCAGGTGCCTTCGGCGATCTTGTTCAGCAACGTGCTCGCATCCTTCTTTTGCAAGGGTTTGCTGCCGCAAACGGTGCGGGTCCACCATTCCTTGCCGTCAACCGCAGCTTGCATGAACTCATCGCCCGCGCGAACGGACAGATTCTCGTTCTGATACATGACGCTGCCGTAGGCGTCGCCATTGTAGGAACCGTCGTAACCCTGTTCGATCAAAGCCCAGGCTTTCTTTTCTTCCTTCTGCTTGGCGTCGATGAATTCTTCGATGTCGCCGTGCCAGTCGCGCAGCGTGTTCATCTTGGCGGCGCGACGGGTTTTGCCGCCGCTCTTCACGACATTGGCAACCTGATCGTAAACTTTCAGGAACGACATCGGACCGCTCGGGCGGCCGCCGCCGCTGAGCTTTTCCTTGCTTGAACGGATGGGGGAAAGGTCGGTGCCGGTGCCGGAGCCGAACTTGAACAACATCGCTTCGCTGTGGGCGAGGCGCATGATGGATTCCATGTTGTCGTCCACCGACTGGATGAAGCAGGCGCTGGTTTGGGGAAATTCGTATTGGGTGGAGGCGCGCTCGGCTTGCTTGGTCTTGCGGTTGTAAACCCAATTGCCCTTGCCCGAGTTTTTGCCGACGCCGTATTGGTGATAGAGCCCGACATTGAACCAGACCGGCGAATTGAAGGCGCCGTATTGGTTCACGCACAGCCAGGTCAATTCGTCGTAGAACACCTCGCCATCGGCTTTGCTGAAGTAGCCATCCTTGATACCCCAATCCGCGATGGTGCGGCAGATGCGATGGATGAGTTGCTTGACCGAGGTTTCGCGCTCGGAGGTGTTTTGCTCGCCGTAAAAGTATTTGGAGACGACGACTTTGGTGGCCAGCACCGACCAGGATTTTGGCACTTCGACACCTTCCTGCTTGAAGATGACTTTTCCGGCATCATCGGTGATTTCCGCGACGCGTTTTTCCCATTCGATCTGGTCGAACGGTTTGGTTTTGCCGCTGCTGAAAACGCGATCGACCCGGAGGCTTTTCTGGTTCGAAGCGGTGGCGGACTTCTGCTGGCGCGTTCCTGCAACGGTGGCGGAACGACGGCGATTTTGCTGGGGAGCAGCGGGCAAAACTTCGTCGCGTGCGTCTATCATGGTTTCTCTTTCTATCCTTTCTGTTCCTCTTCAAGGTGGCGTCAAAGAAGAACCGGGTTTTCTCGTCAAATTCTGCTAGTTTTTATCACTCCGGACTCTTATCTGAGGGCGAAGACACCCCAATTAGTTGGGGAGTTCAAAAAATCTATCACTACCTCTTGGGGCAACAAGCAAAATCTGAAAAAAATTATGGGAAGGTTATTCGCCTCGAAAAAACGTCGAAATTTATGCAGAAAGACGTCACTTTTTCACAGCTTATTCCCGGCGGTGAATAACTTCCAGGGCGAGCATTTGGAGCTGCGTTCTTGTCCGGTCGCTGGAAAACGCGGCTCTCACTTTCCTGTAGCAGGCGAGGTAGCGAGGCTGATTTCTCCCCGGAATCTAGCCGAACCCGCCGAAGAGGGTCCTTTTAACGACGGAGGGCCACGGATGCTGACAGTTTTTTGGTGGGCGATTTCCCGGGTTCTTCGCACGTTGGCATTCACGCCCAATTCCCAGTCTTATCCGTGCAAATCCGTTCATTCGTCGTTAAAAATCAGTTCGACCCAGTTCGTTCCGGTCCGAGACTCCTCACGCCGTCTCCAACCGGGAAACATGCAAGCGTCACCAAAACCGGAATTTCTGCAAAACCCCAGCGCTGCGCTTGCGGGCTTCTCGCAATCACCTACACTCCGGTTGCCGGCGCGGAGTCGATTTTCATGTTTCCTGAATCTTCTGATCTGGAGCTGGTGCAACTCGCCAAAGCAGGCGATCTGGATGCGTTTGAAGCGCTGGCGACGCGCTATGAACAACGCGTTTATTCGCTCGCGCTCCGAATCGTGCGTCACGAACACGATGCCGAGGATGTCACCCAGCAAACTTTTTTGAGCGCCATGGAACACCTCAGTGGTTTTCGCGGCGAAGCCAGTTTCTCCACGTGGTTGCTGCGGATTGCCACCCACGCCGCCCTGAAAATTCTGCGCAAACGCAAAGGGCTGGATCTGATTTCACTCGAAGCTGCGACCGAACCCGCGGAATCTTCCGAGGCGATTCCCCATCCAGAGTTCATTGCCGACTGGCGTCAATCGCCTGAGGAACTGGTGGAACGGCGCGAAATTCAACAACTGCTGAACGACTCGCTGGCGCAACTGGATGAAAAACATCGGTTGGTTTTCCTGCTGCGCGATGTGGAAGGGCTTTCGATCAAGGAAACCGCCGAGACGCTCGGCCTGAGTGAGGCGAACACCAAAGTGCGCCTGCTTCGGGCCAGGCTTTGGCTGCGCGAACTGCTGACGCAAACCTTGGGCGATCCGGAAACCCGGTTGTTGCGATCGCCGCATCATCAACATTGAGCAAAATGAGCGCCGAGACAGTTGTAACCTTTTTCCAATGTCCGGCTCAGTTTTCCCAGAGCGAACCATGAAGTGCGAAGAGTTATTGCAGATGCTGAACGAATACGTGGATGGCACCGTCGATCCGACCATCTGCGAAGAGTTCGAGAAACACATGGCCGGGTGCAATCCGTGTCAGGTGGTGGTGGACAACATTCGCAAGACGATCACGCTCTATAAAGGCGGCGAACGGTATGAGTTGCCCTTGAAATTTCGACAGCAGTTGCACGCGTGCCTGCGCCGGCGCTGGAAGGAAACGCACGCCTGACGTGACGGTTTTGCCCGAACTCCGAATCCAGTCCGGCCTGACCGTAGCGCAGGTTTAAAGCTGCTGTGTCGCCGACTTCAACTCGACTACGCGCAATTCTTCCGGGACGCAGGAAGAAACCCAAGCCGCCCCAAATTCAAAACCGACCCCGCCGACTCTGAAGCCCGCGGTCTTATCCTTGCCGATCCATGATCATCCGTGGCCAAGCTAAGATTCACCCGACTCACGCCAGCAATTCGTTTGCTTCCCGCATCAATTGGGCGATCGGCAGATGATTCGGGCAGACCCGCTCGGCGCTTTCGTAATCGACTGCGGTGATTTGATTCCGAATCGGGCTCGGCACACCGGCAAAGGTTTCCCGTGCCAGGGCAAGATCACCGTAAGTGTGATGATACATCAACGATCGCATGACATCCGCCACCGGCACGGCATGGCTCAACGCTCCCTCGCAAAGTTGAGCGCATCCGTCGCAGTAGCGCGAACAGGTTTCGGAAGCGTATCGGCGCAGCGCGGAATGATCGGCCGCAGTCAATGTGGTCTTATCCACGGCGGCGGCGACATTGGCCGTCAGCACCGTGATGTTCGACATCTGGGAACAGATCGCCGCGATTTGAGGATTGTCCCAAACGGCCTTGAGCTTGGCTTGATGTTCAGTGAATCCGCGTTCGACAAAATGTCCGCCGAACTTCATATCCGCTTCCGTTTCGGCTTTGATCGGTCCGCCGCCCTGGGTTTTCATCGCGGTCAAACCAATGCCCGCCTTCTCGCACGCATCCATCGCCGAACGCATCGCGTCGGTCTGCATCAGCCGGTAATCGTATTTCAGCATGATCCCATCGATCCAGCCTAGTTTGGCCGCGGCTTCTAGGCTGCTTTCCATGTTTCCGTGCGCGCTGAAACCGAAAAACTTGATTTTATTCTCCGCCTTCATTTTCTCCGCCCACGCTTGGATTTCCGGGGTCAACGCTTCGCCCGAGCGAATGCCGTGCAGAAAAAACAGATCGACATAATCCGTCTTCAAACGCGCCAGCGACTCTTCCAGCTTGGCGTTGACGTTATCCACTGCGTGACCCCCGCCGGCTTTGCTGACCAGAAAAATCTTCTTTCGCACTTCGGGATTCTTTTCCAGAAACATTCCAATCCCTTTCTCACTGTTGCCGTTGCTGTAGGAATTGGCGGTGTCCCAGTAGGTGACGCCGAAATCCAGCGCGCGTTGCAGCACGAGTTGATTGGCGGCGATATCGAAGATCCCGCCCAATGCCAGCATGGAAACTTTGACGCCGGTTTTGCCGAAGGTGCGGGTGCCAACGGTCGCTTTCACGACTTCCGGTGGCGTGGGCATCTCGGCGGCGGGTTCGGCTTACGCGAACGCTCGGCGTGGCGTGACAGCGGAGGCGGCTCCGGCCAAACCGGCCACCTTCATAAAATCTCTACGGGTGATGTGTTTGTTTTGCATGAGGTTGTTTTCCTTTCGTGTTCAGATTCTGGTGGTCAGGGAATGTCGCGGGTTTCGGGATTCGTTTTCGGCCGTGACGCGGATGCCGCGCAAACCGCTCACGGGACATTCGTGCTGGCAAACACCACAGCCGATGCAGCGCTCCGGATCAACCATCGGCTTTTGCAAACGCACTTCGATCGACACGCGTTGCCTGGCTTCCGGCGCTTCAGGCCACGCGAAAGTCTCCGCAATGCTCACCGAACTGGCTGAATTCTCCGTGATCAATTTGCGTTCGGTTGACGGTTCACTTTCAAGGCGGATGAAAAAATCTCCCGTTCCCAATTTGCTGTCACGCAGCGGAGGTCCGTCCAGTTCCAGGCGCGTTGTCGAAGCCGAACGAATGCTGCGGGAACCATTCTCGATCGTTTGAAATTCTTCGCGAAGATGAATCGCTTTTGGACTTACCGGACAATTCTCCTGGCAAACAATGCAGGGCACATCCATCGCCCAAGGCAGGCAGCGCCCGCGATCCACAAATGCCGTTCCCATGCGAATCGGACCTGCGGCAGCAAATGCATTGGTTCCCAGCTTTTCCTCCAATGCGAGAGGGCGAATCGCGGCAGTGGGACAAATCTGGCCGCACGCAATGCAGTTGAGCTGGCACCCGCTCGTGCCGATGCGAAAGTTCAAGATCGGCGTCCACAAGCCGCCCAGGCCGGCTTCCAGCAGCGCGGGTTGAATCACGTTGGTCGGACAGACACGCATGCACTGGCCGCACTTGATGCAGCGATTCAAGAAATCCTCTTCCGCCAGCGCACCGGGTGGACGAACGACATTTGAGTTCCAGTTATGATCCAGAAATCCCCCCAATCGCATGGCCGGCACCATGGCCATTCCCGCGCCGGCGGCGATCACAAAACCGCGCCGGGTCACACCGGTAGCTTCCACTTCGCCGGACGCCGAGCGATTAGGCCCGTAAACCATCTTCGCCGAGCGGCACGCGTGCAGGCAATTCATGCAGAGCAGGCATTCGCTGGTGTGAATGGTGCCGAACGGATCGCACGCGCCTTCGCAGTTGTTCTCGCACAGTTCACAGCTCCGGCATTCGCCCACGCGCTTGCCGATGCGCCATGGCGTCCAGCGCACCAGCACGCCAAAGAGCGCTCCGAGCGGACAAATGAATCGGCAGTAAAAGCGTGGAATCCAGAGGTTCAACAGCAGGGCGAGAAGGAACACCAGCGCAATGGACCACGCGGCGACGTAAAACCGATTCGCGGCGCCACTGCCATCGAACGCGGTGAGCACAACGAGATTGACCGACCGGTGAATCAGCGGAATCGGATCGAGCAAACCCGTTTGCAGTGACGCAGCGGCGAAGGCCTTGGGTTGAGCGATGAAGCTGATTCCAATCCATGCTCCAAGAATGATCAGGAACCCGATCAGCGCTTCTTTGAAAGTGCGGACGACCTTGCGCAGCGCCAGCCACGTCAAAACCAGCAGCACGGCAATGAGAAGCCAACTGGCTGCCGTGTGTTGATGGTGCGGCAGTTGAATTATTTCGCTGATCAAGCCGCCTGCCGCTGCGCTGAGCAAGGCAATGAGCAGGTAATACTTGATCGCTTGCGCGGGGCGAAACTGATTGAGGGCGACGCGTTCGGCGTGCTTTTTTCGGCGGCGTCCGATCCAGCCGATGAATTGGTGTAACGCACCGAACGGACAAACCCAGCCGCAGAAAAAGCGTCCGATCAAGATCGTGAGCGCAATCGTCAGCACGCCCCAGAGCAGTCCGGCGTAGAGCGTGCAGGTCGTAAGCAAAGTGCCGAGAGCGACGAGCGGGTCCAATTGCAGGAACCAGTTCACCGGCCAACCGCGCCATTGCCACCAGCGTTCGCCAATGGTTGTCACGACACAAAGCCACAGGAACAGCACGAAGAAAAAAACCTGGGCAATGCGGCGCGCCTTAATGCTGTTCATGGGCACGGCTCCTTTGAAATGGGGGAAGATGGAACGTTCAACGCCCAACATCGAACGCTGAAGTTAAACCCGACGCGCGTTGCCTTGGGCGTTCGGCGTTGTTTGTTCCATGTTGAATGTTCGCGATTCATGCTTTCACCCCACATGGTCCCGCGCGGGTTTGAGCGATTCGAAATCGCTCGTGCCGACGCCAGCTGCCGCGGCTTTGCCAATGAAGGTCAGGTCGGCGGCGGTTTTGCCGAGCAACGTAGCGCCAAACGCATCGGCCGCGACTTGATCCGTGC
>JBQCEJ010000334.1:0-6602 GCA_051960355.1 Verrucomicrobiota bacterium
CGTCGGTTCTCGTAAGCCTGGGAGGCCATCAATCGGTATTTGTCGTTTTCCGCCGACCAGCCGAGAGCGCGGACCACCCGGTTTCCCTGACGGTCGCCGACGAGGCTGCGGCTCAGTGGAGTGTGGGGCGCGACCTTTCAGGCAAGCCGGTTTTTCGAGCTGCAAACAACGTGTCGGCCAAGGTGGCGTATTCTACCGGCGAGGAAAAGACGGTTAGGACAGAACCGATTGCGCCAGTTCAAATGGCGGGTGCCTGGGATGTTTCCTTTGCGCCCAAGCTGGCGGCGCCGTTCCAGTTGGCGTTGCCGGAGCTGGTTGATTTCAGCCGGCACGATGATCCCCGTGTAAAGTATTTCTCCGGCACCGCGACGTATCGGAAGGTGCTCAGGTTGGAGACTGTGCAGTTGGCAGCCAATCGGCGGATCCTTCTGGATTTGGGCGTGATGAATGACATCGCCACGGTCCGGGTCAACGGGAGCGAAGCAAAAGTGCTTTGGTATGCTCCCTACACCATGGATGTCACCGCCCTGGTGCGGGAAGGGGATAATCAACTGGAGATTGCGGTGACGGACAACTGGGCCAACGCCCTCATCGGTGATGAACAAATTCCGGCTGATTTTGAAACGCCTCCGCCCGCGACGGTTCAGAAGTCGTCGGTAGGCTACGATTTGCCGCGTTTTCCGGATTGGTTTGTCAAAGGCCAGCCGCGGCCGTCCGCGCGCAAGACGTTCACGACCTGGAGTTATTATCGCAAGGACAGTGAGCTGAAGCCGGCGGGACTGGTCGGCCCGGTTCGCCTGCGGTTCGAACAGCAAGTCGGTTTGTAAAACCCTTTAAGAGCGGGACAATGAAATTTACTTCAATGATAAAAACACTAGCGCGAGTGCATCCACACCATAGCGTCCCAAGCACTTTGTTGCGCGCGGCCGTTTGTCTTGGCTGGCTGGCGATGGCGCTGGCGTTGCGCGCCGAAATCACGAACGTGCCAGGGGCTTTGACTCATGAGACGGACCCGCGCTTACCCCCCAAGGGACCGGGGTGGCGACTGGAAAAGGCGACCATCACCAATACAAATCTTCCGCGGGTGCTGCTCATTGGGGATTCGATTCTTCGAGGCTACAGCCGCATGGTAGTCCAGTCGCTCCAGAACAAAGCGAATGTGGATTTGTGGCTGACGCCGATGTGGCAGTCGGAGCAATTCAACCAGGCCCTGGCCAATGTGCTTGCTCAAGGCCCATATCAAGTCATCCACATGAACATCGGGCTGCATGGCTGGCCCGCCGGACGGATCAAGGACGAGGAATACGAGCCGTTGACGCGCGCGTTTCTAAAAGTGATCCGCGACAAATGTCCCCAGGCTAAACTGATTTGGGCCAGCACAACGCCCTTTCTGAACAAAGCGAATCTGCGGGAACTCGACCCGGCCATCAATCCGATCCTCGTCAGGCGTAACCAAATTGACGCAAGAGTCATGACGGAAGCCGGTGTGCCCATCAATGATTTCTATTCCTTGCTGGTGGACAAAAAGGAATGGAATGCTGGAGACGGCGCTCATTGGAAACAACCCGCCTACCGACTGCTGGCCAAGGTTGCCGCAAACTCCATCTTGCGGGAGTTGGCGGCCATGCCAGCGCGCGAGCCTACTAATGCCAAAGAAGCCGCCAAACAGCAGCAGCAAAAGCCGGGCATCACCCCCGACCTGCTGGGGCGCGAGGCGAAACGCAAAGCCGCCATGACGCCGGAGCAGTTGGCCTGGGAGGAGACGCTCGAAGCCAACCTGGGCAATTTCTATCTTCCGTTTTATTACCAGGACAAGGATGCCGGCCACGAAACGGCCTGGGATTACGTCAAAGACGACCCGGCCCTGCCGCGGATGCTGATCATCGGCGACTCCATCTCGCGCGGCTACACCCTGACGGTGCGCCACGCGCTGGCGGGCAAGGTGAATGTCCACCGCGCTCCGGCTAATTGCGGACCGACCGCGTCGGGTTTGAAGAACCTGGATGTCTGGCTGGGCAAAGGCACGTGGGATGTCATCAGCTGGAATTTCGGCATTCACGACCGCCGGACCGCTCCGGCGGTTTACCGGAAGAACCTGGAAGCGTTATTGAAGCGCCTGCAGGCGACGGGAGCGAAACTGATCTGGGTGCGCACCACGCCCGCGCCGCCGTCCGCCACCGCGCCGCCGTCCGTCAAGAACGCCGGGGAGTTCAGCGATGCCCAGTGCGAGCAGGTCAACCGTATCGCCGATGCGCTCATGGAATCCAACCACATTCCGGAAGTGGACCTCTACGCGTTGATGGAGCCCAAATTGAAGGAATACCAGCTCCCCAACGACGTGCATTTCAAGGAGTCGGGCTACGAAGTCATGGGTCAGGAAGTGGCCCGGGTGATTCTGGAACAAGCGCGGAAGCAATGACCCAGGAGCTGCGATGAAATGGCGCCCTTTATTCAACCTGAAACGGCATTCAACCACGGATAGAGGGACAAGGAACCAGCCATGTGCCCGCCCGGCTGTAGCGGCTCGCAGGGTTGGAACTGAACTCAAAATTCAAAGCGGTCTCCGGACTGAGAGAAAGCGCGAAATCTTGGTATTCCCTCACCTGATTCTATTGGCCGCCCTGTTGTGGCTCTCAGCAAAGGCGTCCCTCTACGGTGCCGTCGAACCTGCCGTCCCGTCAAAGCCCAACGTCGTCTTCATTCTCGCCGACGATCTCGGCTACATGGACATCGGCGCGAACAACCCCAAGACCTTCTACGAGACGCCGAACATTGACGCGCTGGCGGCCAAGGGCATGCGCTTCACGCAAGGCTACGCCGCCTGTCCGGTCTGCTCGCCTACGCGCGCCAGCATCCTGACCGGCAAGTATCCGGCGCGGGTCGGTGTCACCTCTCACCTCGGCGCGCCGCAGCCGGACAAGTGGAACCGGCCCACCAAGCTGCTGCCCGCACCTTATCGGGAACACCTTGCATTGGAGGAAGTCACCCTTGCGGAAGCGTTTCGCGACGCTGGCTATACCAACTTCTTCGCCGGCAAGTGGCATCTGGGCGATGGCAAGTTTTATCCCGGAGCGCAGGGGTTTAATCCAAGGCTGAAGGTGATGGGGAAGGGACAGTTCTATTATCCGCCCGACGCGCCGCCAGCGAACATGAAAAACGACGTCAAGAACACGGATCGCATCGCCGATGCCGCCGTGCGGTTCATTGAGGCCAACAAGGATGGTCCCTTCTTTGCCTATCTGCCGTTTCAGGCCGTGCATATTCCCATCCGCGCGCGGCCGGACTTGGTGGCGAAATATGAGCGCAAAAGAGCTTCCGCACCGCCTGACGCTTGGGGCACGGAGCGGACCAGCAAAGTGCGTTTGGTGCAAAATCACGCCGCCTATGCCGCGATGCTGGAGCAAATGGACACCGCCATCGGTCGCGTGTTGGCTGCCTTGGATCGCAATCATCTCACCGACCGCACCATCGTCGTTTTTATGTCTGACAATGGCGGACTGGCCACAGCCGAGGGACATCCCACTTCCAATCTCCCGCTGCGCGGCGGTAAAGGCTGGCTTTACGAAGGTGGTATCCGCGAGCCGATGCTCATTCGCGCCCCGGGCGTGATCAAGCCCGGCAGCACCTGCGACCTACCGGTGACGAGCACAGATTTTTATCCGACGCTGCTCGAACTCGCCGGGCTCCCACTGCGCCCGCAGCAGCATGTGGACGGGCTGAGTCTCGTGCCGCTGCTCCAGGGCGGCACGCTCGCTCGCGGTCCGCTCTTCTGGCATTACCCGCATTACGGCAATCAAGGCGGCGCGCCCGGCGGCGCGGTGCGTGATGGGGATTGGAAATTGATCGAGTGGTATGAAGGCGGCGTGGAGTTATACAATCTGGCCGATGATGTGGGAGAGAAACATAACCTGGCTGCGGACCATCCGGAGAAGGTCAAGGATCTGCAAGCCAAACTGGCGGCGTGGCGCAAGGAAGTCGGGGCGTTGATGCCGACGCCCAATCCAAACTTCAAACCGCACGCAAAGCCGACGGGAAACGCTGACAAAAACGTGGAAGAATGATGAAACATAACGCCATCATAACCAAAATCCTCGCCGGTCTTGCCTGCTCCATCCTTTGCTCGAACCTATGCACGGCTGCGGAGGCCTACGACGCCCGCATCGCCGAAAAGCAGATCCTCACACCCCTCCCGCCCGTCGCGCCACGGATTAATGGTCCCGTGGTTTGCGGAGCGCGACCGGGCAGGCAGTTCATTTACCGCATTCCCACACAGGGTCAAAGACCGATCCGGTTTGAGGTCAAAGGGATGCCCGACGGCCTGAAGCTGGACGCGGACCAAGGGATCATCACCGGCGTGACGCCCGAGCGGAAGGGCGACTATGTCATGACCTTTACGGCGAAAAACCGCCACGGTGAAGTCTCGCGCCCGTTCAAGCTCGTGGTCGGCGAGAAACTCGCGCTCACGCCGCCCACCGGCTGGAACTCGTGGGGCGGACAGATGATCAACGTCAGCGATGCCGTCATGCGCAAGGCGGCGGATGTGTTTGTCGAGCGCGGCCTGGCGGATGTCGGCTTTCAGTATCTGGGCATTGACGACTGCTGGATGCGCCTGACCCAGGAGATGTATGAGCAGCGCAAGCCCGCAGTCGTGAAGAAGCACGCCAGCTACGATTACCGGGCGACCGGCACGATCGGCCCCATCCGCGACGAGTATGGCAACATCCTGCCGAATGGAAAATTCCCGGACATGAAAGCCCTGACCGATTACATCCACAGCCAGGGCTTGAAGGCCGGCATCTACAGCTCGCCCGGGGTCAAGACCTGTCAGGACATGGCGGGTTCCTACGGCCACCAATGCGCCGACGCCGACCAATACGCCAAATGGGGCTTTGACCTGCTGAAGTATGACCAGTGCAGTGGCGGCGCTTATCTGAAGCGGCTCAAGGCCAGAGTTCCCGGCTTCCAGAGCAAGGATTTTTGGGCGCCGATGTCCGTCTACCTTCGCTCCCAGGATCGCGACATTCTTTTCAACCTCTGCCAATACGGCCAGGATGCTCCTTGGACCTGGGCACCGGAACTGGGCATCCAGTTCTGGCGCACGGGCGGAGACCTCAACCATCACCTCGACCAATACTTCACCCAAGCGCTGCGTATCGCGACGACGCTGCGTGCTTACAACAAGCCCGGCCAGTGGAACGACCCCGACTTCATGTATATCGACCGCATCCGGGATGTCTCGAAGATGGGCGAACCCTCGGAGGAGATCAAGTTGGACACCAACCAGCGCTACCAATACGTCACGCTATGGGCGATCATCTGCGCGCCGTTCTTCTTCTCCTGCGATATCGAAAACATCGATGAGTTCACCGTCCGGCTGTTGGGCAACGCCGACGTGCTCAACATTAATCAGGACGAGCTCGGGCATACCGCCGAAGTGGTTCGCAACGATGACAAGAAAGAAACCGTGATGCTCAAGCAGCTCGCCAACGGCTCTAAAGCACTGGCCATTTTCAACCGCGACGCGCAAAACGAAGCGACGATCACCGTGAACTGGGAGGATATCGGCGGGTGCTGCGAGCCCGAGGTGTTCGATGTCTGGCGGCAGAAATCCTTGGGACCTTGCAAGGGCGGGATTTCGGTCCAGCTCAGTCCGAACGGCGTTGGACTGTTCCTCATCAAAGAATGAATCACCCATGATGAAGGCCGTCGCACCTCCAACGGGGCAAGCACCATTAACCCCGCCGCAGCTACCAATGAAAACAGAGATTATGATCAATTCCCGCAGGGCGGCCCGGCAGGGCTTCACCCTCATCAACTGCTGGTGGTCATCGCCATCATCGCGATCCTCGCGGCCATGCTGCTGCCCGCGCTCGCCAAGGCGAAAGAAACTGCCCGCCGCGCCCAATGCAAATCCAACCTGCACCAAGTGGTGCAAGAAAACCACCGACCGCACGGAATACACCGGCAACGTGGCCACCGTGGATGGCTCGGTCCAATGGCGCAAGCAATCCGGCATGCGCACGCTTCGACTCCTCGACAAGTCCGGACTTCACCTTCGCGGGATACTGGTAATGCTCATACCCGAGGCAAACATCGCCATCTGCCAAAACCGTCCTGAACAGGAGCCAAACCACGCGCCGTGCTACCGCCAAACAATCAAATCCGCTTTGTCGATGAACCGACGCTCTTTGCTGTGCAAACGCCCGGCCGGGCCAGCGGCAGCCTGCATTCTGCCCTTGAAGTTGCATGCCGCCGCCGCATCGTCCGCTCAAGGCGGGGCTCCCAATCCAAAGCGTGGCAAGTCGGAAGACACCAATAACCAATGAAACAACGTTTATTCCTCCTCATGCTGGGTGCTGGTTTGTCGTTTGGGGCGGCCCTGTTCGCGGCCGATTCTCGCCCCAACATTCTCTTCCTCTTCGCGGATGACCAGCGCGCCGACACCATCGCTGCACTCGGCAACCCGGTGATCAAGACGCCAAACCTCGACCGTTTGGTGCAACGCGGCCTCGCTTTCAATCGTGCCTATATGCAAGGTGCCTTGCAGCCGGCCACGTGCGTGCCGTCGCGCGCGATGTTGTTGTCCAGCCGCTCCGTCTATC
>JBQCEJ010000335.1:0-7275 GCA_051960355.1 Verrucomicrobiota bacterium
TTTAGCTTGCGTGGGCTGAAGTATGTGGCAAAGCACCAGCAGGCGTTCAGTGAGAACGTCTCAAAATCGGGCTTCCCGTGCGCCGTGCTGGCTGTCGACCCGGTCAAAGGCGCGGAACCGGACTGGAATCTCGATCTCGCCAAACTGGGCACATGGCTGAAAACACTCCCCAAGACGGTGGCTGTGTTGACATGGAATCCGAGCAGCGCAAGAGAGATCATTTTTGCGAGTCAGGCAGCAAACCTCCTGGTGCCGGAAGACGTGGCGGTCCTCAGCGGTACGGATGACACGCTTCTTTGCGAACTGCTGGACGTGGACATCTCGGCCCTGCTGGTGGGAGCGGAGAGGATTGGATTCGAGGCGGCGCGGATCCTTGACCGCTTGATGTCCGGGCAAAAGTGCCCCGAGCAGCCCGTTCTGGTCCCCCCTGCGGGAGTCGTTACACGGCAATCCACGGACACGCTGGCGATCAGTGACCGCGCCGTCATCAAAGCCGTCAGCTTCATTCGCGAAAATTTGTCTCAGCCGCTCAACGTGGCGGAGATTGCAAAACACGCCGGCGTCTCACGGCGGGTCTTGGAACGTCGTTTCCAATATCACCTCAAACGAAGCCCGGCAGAAGAGATCCGGCGCATCCGTTTACGCAGGGCGCAAGAGCTGCTTTTGGACACCGACATGCCCATTCCGGAACTCTCGGAGGCCGCTGGGTTTGGTTCGCCTGAGTACATGGCTTATGTGTTCCGGCAGGAATGCAACATGACCCCCGTGGAATACCGACGACGGGTTACCAGCCGGCGCTGAACCTTGCAGGTCAACCTTCGCATTGTATTGGATCCCGGCTCGACAACGACAACCAAAGGCGCGGCTTCCGAAGCCCCGTAAGGCAAGTGAGTTCCAGCCGTTCTTCTGAATATCTTCCCATGCGAATTTCTTGGGCACCCAGCTCATAAAGGCCCTCGACCTTTGCGCCATTGATCAGGAACGCCCTCATAGGTGCTGACGATGCAGGCGTCCCCGCTGGAATATCGGAATATTGGGATGCCTTCTCCTCGCTCTCCACCTGTTTGGGGGCGTCTTCTTTGGCTTGCGGCACCCGATTCGCCGATATGTGCTCGGGCGTTTTCTCGGGAAACAGGACAATAATGTTAGTTTCAGTGAGAACCTGAACAACAGCTTCGCTCATTGCTTATTCTATGCAGTGAGACCGAAGTTGCTGGAGATTGGGGTGCCGCGGTCAAATTTCTTTGACACAATTTCTGGCACAACGGTGCCAAAAGTGGTGCGCCCGGCGGGATTCGAACCCACGACCCTCTGCTTAGAAGGCAGATGCTCTATCCAACTGAGCTACGGGCGCAACCGTAAGGACTCTACCGGCCATGAACGGACCCTGCAAGTTCCCGCTGCGACTCGCTTGCTGCTTCACATTCGCAAAGCTGTTTGAATATCATCACCACTTCGCTAAACAAATCATCGCGTTTGAACGCGACGGCTTACCGCAGTGAAAAGGACGAAATACACCCCTCGAGAATCACCACCCGCGATGTTGAACGGGAATCCTGACGCGCAATTTCGGAGAGGGCTTCAGACCTCATTCCTTTTGCTTTGGGTCCCGGAGTGGGCTGGAGCCGCGCCGTTCGCGCTGGCGGATTCCCGTTCGCGCCCGGGGCTCATTTGTTCTTCAATCGCAGGAAGAGTTCGTTGCGAACATTCGGATCTTTTTGGAAGACGCCGTGCATGACATTTACCTTCATCACGGAATGCGTATCACGCACGCCTCGAGCCATGGCACACATGTGCTTGCCTTCAATCAGCACCGCCACGCCCAAAGCTTCCACGGTTTTCTCGACAAATTCCGCGATGAGATGAGCCGTCCGTTCCTGGTTCTGCCAGCGGCGAGCAAAATAGCCGGCAATGCGCGACAGCTTCGATAAGCCGAGAATCTTTTGGTCTGGGACGTAGGCAATGGTGATGCTCATAATGATCGGCAGGAGATGGTGTTCGCAAAGTCCGACCTCGGTGATGCCTTCAACGATGACCATATCGTGGCAAATAGCCGTCTGGCATTCCGCTTTGAAAAGTTTGGTGAGATTGTCGCCATCCATTCTTGAGCCTTCGGTCATTTCGACCAAGGCTTTGGCCGCGCGCAGCGGTGTTTCTCGCATACCCTCGGAACTCAGGTCAGCGCCGATCTCCGTGAGAATGGCGGAATAATGCTCTGCAATTTTATTTAAATCAGGTTGCTTCATACAATCAACTCAAAGGGTTTACCAACACCGCCTCAGCAAAGCATTTTACCCGATCAACCCACGAAATCAAATCGGCTGGCGCCCTAGTTCGCGCTGCACGGCGTGATTGAAATGGGGTGGTTCTGGCTCTGAAGGCTGAGCCACTGGCAATTAGCTCGAGGGACACGGAGATTTGTGATGGTTCGGAAATTACAGTTGCCAACCGCGCAGCGCTGACTGAAACGTTACTGCCGGTTCTGAATCCGTATGGCGATGAATATCTTGATCGTGCCCGACAAATTCAAAGGCACCCTGACAGCCCACGCGGCTGCCGAAGCGATTGCCAAAGGATGGCGCAAAGTGCGGCCCGGTGATTCGCTCCGACTGATTCCCATGAGTGATGGCGGTGATGGCTTTGGAGAAATCCTCGGCGCTCAGCTGAACGCCCGCGTTCAGAATGTGAAAACAATCGATGCGGCCCATCGACCACGCGTCGCCAAATGGTGGTGGGTCGCTGCCAGCAAAACGGCGGTTATCGAATCGGCTGCCGTCAACGGGCTCGCGATGTTGCAGCCCGGACAATTTCATCCCTTCGAACTGGACACCTTCGGACTGGGCGCCGTGATCGCGGCTGCCGCTGGCAAAGGCGCTCGCCACTGCTTGATGGGCATTGGAGGCAGCGCCACCAACGACGGAGGATTTGGGTTGGCGCGCAGTCTCGGATGGAAATTTCGGGACCGCTCTGGTGCTGAAATCGAGCACTGGACCGGCTTGGATCAGCTGACTTCCATCCGCGCTCCACGGCGTCGAAAACAGTTCACCGAACTCAACGTCGCCGTCGATGTTCAAAACGTTCTGCTTGGCGCTCGCGGTGCAACCCGTGTTTACGGACCCCAGAAAGGGTTGCGTCCGGAGGATTTCACAAGGGCAGAACGCTGCCTGCGGCGGCTGGCGCAGGTTGTCAAAACGGACCTTGGAGTGGATTCAGCCCGCCAACCCGGTTGCGGCGCAGCGGGTGGATTGGGATTTGGCCTAACCGCATTTCTGGGCGCCCGCCTGGAGAATGGATTTGAGCTGTTTGCCCGCCAGGCAAATCTCGAAGATCATCTGCGCTGGGCCGATCTGGTGATCACCGGTGAAGGAGCGATCGACCCATCCACCCTGATGGGCAAGGGCGTCGGGCAGATCGCCCGGCGATGTCGCCGACTGGCAATTCCATGTATTGGCCTGGCCGGCGCCGTTACCGCGCCTGACCCGCAGCGCCTTTTTTCCCAAACGTTCGCGCTCACCTCGAAAACGAACATCCACGAAGCAAAAGCCAACTCCGCATTCTGGCTGGAACAAGTCGCCACGCATGCCGGCAAAACCTGGGCTGACGCCCGTCGCATCGAAAAATAATCAGCGATTCGCACTTTGCGCCGGCGCGCGGCGTTCACGCCGCTTCAATGTGGAAGAACACGAGCGGTTTCTTATATTCCGACGCTTTCGAAAATCGGAACATTGATGCGGGATGAATCCCGCGCTCCCTAAAGTGAGAATTGCTGAAAATAATCCTCAAACGTTGCAACCGGATTGCCGCCATGCTTAATCTGCGTTTAGATTGATCCCTTAGAATCCAACCAAAATCCATGGATCCGATGAATCGTCAGCAACTGCTGGATCTTTATTTCCTGGAAGCGCGGGCCCGGCTGATTGATCTCGCCGCTTTTTTGGATCGGCTTGATAGCGCCAAAGGCGAGGATGATTTCCGGCTGAAGGCACTCAAGGCTGCGCTGGACCAACTCCAAAGCAACTCGGCCGGTCGCGCCGAGCAAGTGCTCCTAGCCCTGAGCGATCCCACCGTCGAACCCATTCCCGCCGCCACCACCAAGGCCGCTTGCGGCGCCTGGCCTGGCCAGTCCTGACTCATGCGCTACATCGAACCCCACGCCCACATGGTCAGCCGTGTGACCGATGATTATCAGGCCATGACGCTGGCGGGCTGCGCCGCCGTTTGCGAACCCGCATTCTGGGCGGGCTTTGATCGCAGCAGCGCCGCAGGTTTTTACGATTACTTCTGTCAATTGACCGAACACGAACCGCGCCGCGCGGCCCGGTTTGGGTTGCCGCATTTTTGCTGGCTCTGCATCAACCCGAAAGAGTCTGAGAATGTCCAACTGGCGTGCGACGTCATTGCGCTGATTCCAACATTTCTGGAACGTCCGAATGTTCTTGGGATTGGCGAGATTGGCTTGAACAAGAACTCGCGCAACGAACTGAAGGTGCTCGAAATGCACGTGGACCTTGCCGCGCGTCACAACCAACTCATCCTCGTTCACACGCCGCATCTTGAGGACAAACTCAAAGGCACGCGGCTCATTCTCGATGTGTTGCGCGCCGATGGCCGCATCCGACCCGAGCGTTGCCTGATCGATCACGTAGAGGAGCATACCGTCAAGCTGGTGCTGGACGGTGGTTTCTGGGGCGGCATGACGCTTTATCCGGAAACCAAGTGCACAGCGGCTCGCGCGGTGGACATGGTCGAGCAATACAGTGCCGAGCGGCTTTGGATGAACAGCGCGTGCGATTGGGGCGTGAGCGTGCCGCTGGCCATTCCACTCGCGGCTTTGGAACTTCGCCGACGCGGTCACTCCGCGGAAGCGATCGATCGCTTGATTTACCGGAACCCGCTGCGGTTCCTAAGCCAATGCCCCAAGTTCAAAGTGCCCGCCGGTTGATCGCTCAACTCGCAGCGCATTCCGCCACTCATGCAACTGAAACACGGACTGCAACTCGCCTACTGCACCAACGTCCATCCAGGTGAAACGTGGGCGCAAACTCTGGAATCGCTGAACCGCTGGACGCTGCCGGTGCGCGAGCAGGTTTGTCCGCACGCGCCCTACGCCATCGGATTGCGGCTAAGCGATCGGGCGGCGCGCGAACTGAGCCATCGCGCAACCTTGCTTGAGTTCAAACGCTGGCTTGATCGCCACGACTGCTACGTTTTCACCATTAACGGATTTCCCTTCGGCCAATTCCACGGCACCCGCGTGAAGGAAAGCGTTTATCGGCCTGACTGGACCGATGAGCGGCGGCTGGAATATACGAACCGCCTCTTTGATTTGCTCGCTGAACTGTTGCCGGCGGGCCTTGAAGGCAGCGTCAGCACGTTGCCCGGTTCCTTCAAGGAATTTATCAACAGCCGCGACCAGGAACGCGCCATTCGAGACAACGTCTGGCGTTGCGTTGAACACATCGCGCGAACGAGCGAGCGGAGCGGACACACTCTCCACCTGGGCCTGGAGCCCGAACCGTTTGGACTGTTTGAGAATAGCGCCGAGACCGCCCGATTCTTCGATCAATTGCGCGCCGAACATCCGCAGGACACGAGGCTCGATCGCCATCTGGGTGTGAATTACGACACCTGCCATTTCGCCGTTGAATTTGAGACACCGCAGCACGCCGTGAAAAAACTTCAAGAGCACGGCATTCGCCTCAGCAAAATTCATCTCAGCAATGCGCTGAAGTTCCGCTCCAGCCCCGCCGCGCTCGCACGGCTGCGCTCCTTTGCGGATGACATTTATCTGCACCAGGCGATCCTGCGCACGGATGACGGTGCGCTCTGCCGTTACAAAGATCTTGATCTCGCATTGGCCAGCCCGCTCGCGCAGCAACCGGCGTTGGAAGCCGAGTGGCGCGTGCATTTTCACGTGCCGCTGCACAGCCAGTTGTCCGGCGCGTTCGGCACCACGGCGGATCACCTCCTGGATCTGCTGCCGATGTTGCAAGCCAACCCAACGCTCTGTTCGCATCTGGAAATGGAAACTTACACCTGGGCGGTCCTTCCAGAAGCGCTCCGGACACGGGACGTTGCCGAACAGATCGTCGCCGAATATCAATGGACGCTGCGGGCGCTTGCCGAAAACGGGCTGGCTTGAGTATGAGATCGCCCGCCCTCGCAATCCGCACCTGGCTCGTGCTGGGCCGCGTCTCAAATCTGCCGACGGTGTGGTCCAATTGCCTGGCCGCATGGCTGCTGAATGGCGGCAGCTCCTCGGCGGGCTTCGGTTTGCTCTGTCTCGCCGCCACCCTGCTCTACCTCGGCGGGATGCTTCTGAACGACGCCTTCGACACGGCGTTTGATCGCGAGTTCCGCAAGGACCGGCCGATTCCATCAGGTCAAATCACCGCGCGAACCGTCTGGCTGACCGGGAGTGGTTTGCTCGCGTGCGGCTGGCTGGGGATGTTGCGGCTCGGTGTTCCTGCGGCCCTGAGCGGGCTGGGCTTGGCCGGCGCGATTCTCCTTTACGATGCGGTTCACAAGCGGACGGCGTTTGCGCCTTTGCTCATGGCGCTGTGCCGCCTGCTGCTCTACACGACGGCAGGTTTGGCCACGCATCGAAATCTGAATCCAACGGTCATCTGGCACGGACTCGGACTCGCCGCATACGTCACCGGCTTAAGCTGCTTCGCACGCAATGAGAGCGGCCCGCAAGCCCTCCAGCGCTGGCCTGTATGGCTGCTGATCGCGCCGCTCGCCACCAATGCGTTCGTGAATCCCGAGCGCAACAGCGCTTCCTGGATTGGCTCGGCCCTCCTGCTGTCGTGGATAATTTGGTGCCTCCGCGGCTGGTTCAGCGGGAACAAGCCGGATGTGGGCCGAGTCGTTGCCGGATTGCTTGCCGGAATTTTTCTGATCGATGCGTCCGCGATACTGAATATGAGCGGAAAGCTCGCTGTCATTTTTGCGGCGTTCTTTGCCCTTGCGCTGCTGCTCCAAAAAAAAATTCCGGCCACTTAAGATGTCTTCGCTTGCCACAGCGAAGGGGCATCTGAAAGAGTCAGCCTACGCATTGAAATGATTGAACGCACTCTCCACGTCGCTTGGGAACATCGGGTGTTGTTCACGGATCACGTGTTTCAACCCGCGAATCTGACGCTGCGGGAGAACCTGAACCGCGACCGTTCCCATTCGCCTCGCCGCGCCTTGTTGGTGTTGGATGAAGCGCTGGCCGGCCAGCAACCGGATTTGAGCGCAGCGATTGCCACCTACTTCCAAGCGCATTCCGAC
>JBQCEJ010000336.1:0-8089 GCA_051960355.1 Verrucomicrobiota bacterium
GCGTGGTCTTGCTCATCTTGCCCGCGCGCCAGAAGTTGAAATCGATTTCCGTTTCGCCCGAACCCCACATCAGCGCGCGCTTGAAGGCATCCGGCAAATCCTTGTACGGCGTTTCCATGCTCACGCCGTAATGCGCCGCGACCGCCCGCAACATGCTTTTGTAATAAACGATCATCCGCTTGCCACCGCGCCGCCACGGCAGGACCGCGCCGCCATCGAGGGATTTTTCGGGATCCGGCACCACGAGGCCTTCGTCGAAAACCATCTTTTGACCCAGGCCATGACAGACGCGACACGCGCCGCTCGGGGCGTTGAAGGAAAAATGTTTTGGGGTGAGCGGTTCGTAACTACGGCCGGTTCCAGGGCTGAAATTGCGGTTCGAATGCAGCGTCTCGATCCATGCCACCGGTTCAGCGGATTTGGCGGTGCTCGCCGGGCTGGTTCCCGGCTTCTCAGGCAACTGATGCAGGGTCAGCAGCATTCCCTCGCCCCATTTCAACGCCGTCTCAACCGAGTCCGTCAGACGCGTCCGGATTTTGTCATCCACCACCAACCGATCCACAATGACCTCGATCGTGTGCTTGGCCTTGGGATCGAGTTTCACCCGGGCGTTATTGGCCAGCTCGATGATCTCGCCATACACGCGCACGCGAACAAAACCGTCGCGCGACAATCGTTCGATCACGTCGCGGAATTCACCCTTTTGATCCCGAACAACCGGAGCCAACACCATGAGCCTCGTGCGCGGCGGCAAGGTGCTGATCTTGTCAACGATATCGCTGGTCGTTTGCGTGACGATTGGAATGCCGGTCTCAGGGCAATACGGCTGTCCGACGTGGGCGAAGAGGAGCCGCAGATAATCGTAAATCTCCGTCGTGGTCGCGATGATTGAGCGCGGGTTGCTGCCGGAACCGCGCTGCTCAATTGCGATGGCCGGGGACAATCCCTCGATGAAATCCACGTCGGGCTTCTGCATCTGATCGAGGAATTGCCGGGCGTAAGCCGAGAGCGATTCCACGTATTTGCGTTGTCCCTCGGCGTAGATCGTGTCGAAGGCGAGCGAAGACTTGCCCGAGCCGCTCAAGCCGGTAATCACCACCAGCTTGTCGCGCGGAATGTTCAGCGCGAGATTTTTGAGGTTATGCTCACGCGCGCCGCCGATCTTGATAAATTCTTTGCTCACAAGTCCGAATTTCTCGAATTAAACAATCGGCAAATTTAACGCGAAAACGGCCAAGAAGCAAAGGAGAACAGCCCCTGTCGAATTCGCGCGCAAGTTGAAGCCCAACTCAGCTTATCCTTGATTGGCTTTATCCGTTGGAATTGACGCGTCCGACCGGGGCTATTAGCGTGGAGACGTGATCAACACCGTTGAGAATCAGCCGATCAGCCCCGAGGCCTTGCAACTGCGGCCGCGCATGCCACGCGCTCAAGCCGACCCGCTCGCACGCGAAATTCTGGAACTCAAGCGCGAGCTGAATGCCGTGATCCTGGCGCACAATTATCAGGTGGCGGAAATCCAGGACCTCGCCGATTTCGTCGGCGACTCACTGGGCCTGGCGCAGCAAGCCGCCAAAACTGATGCCGACGTCATCGTCTTCTGCGGCGTTCATTTCATGGCCGAAACGGCGAAGATTTTGAATCCAAACAAGATCGTCATTCTCCCGGACAAAGATGCCGGCTGTTCGCTCGAGGAAAGCTGTCCCGCAGAGCAACTCGCCGAGTTGCAGAAGACCAATCCCAACTTCTGGACGATCGCCTACATCAATTGCAGTGCGGCCGTCAAAGCCTTGTGCGACGTGATCGTCACCAGCGGGAACGCCGAAAAAATCGTCAATGCGGCGCCGAAGGACAAAGACATTCTTTTCGTGCCGGACGAGAATCTGGGCCAATGGGTGATGGAACAGACCGGCCGCCCGATGACGCTCTGGAAAGGCAACTGTTACGCCCATGTCGCCTTCCAACGCGACAGCCTGCTGAACCTGCGCGCGCAATTTCCGCAGGCCAAAACCGTGGTTCATCCCGAAAGCCTGCGCGAGGTGCGCGACATTGCGGACGTCGTCTGTTCGACCGAGAAAATGATTTCCTACTGCAAGACGAATCCCGCCCGGCAGTTCATCGTGGTGACTGAATCGGGAATCATTCATCGCCTTCAGAAAGAGTGCCCGGACAAGGAATTCATCTGCACACCGACCTTCGATGCGATGCGGGTGCCTTCCGACAACTGCCGCTGCAGCGAGTGCAAATACATGAAGTTGAATACGCTCGAGAAATTGCGCGACTGCATGAAACATCTCGCCCCGCGCGTTGAGCTGCCGGAGGCGATTTTGAAGCGAGCCCGCCTGCCGATTGACCGGATGCTTGAGATTTCGGCCCGCCCGGCTTGATTCGTTGGTCCGGTCAGATTTTGATTCACGCCGCTGGCTGCGATGGGCGCGGTTCACCGCGTTGCCAAGGCCAGCGACCTTCCAGCTCCACCTCCAGCGACATGCTGAGAAACGTGCGGATGAGCACGATCAATCCCAACGCGAGCACATGATCGATCGTTGGCGAGACCACCACCGTGCGAATGATGTCGCCCGCGACCAGGAATTCCAGCCCCAACAGAATCGCCCGGCCAATGTTTTGGCGATAGATCCGATACGGATTTGCCTCTGCCGGTTGTCTGCGCGACAAAAAGCGAATGGTGGCGTAGAGCGCGCCAACCACGACAATTAAAACTCCGAACCCATCGACCGCGGTTCCGACGATCTCCATGAATGCGCGAAAATTTTCCATGCACGTTTACCTGTTTGGCCTCGAAGGAAGCCTGACATTCTCTTGGCCTGAAACCTATTCTCGCGCGGCACTCGGTCAACGTAGGTCAACGACGTAGAGACGCTCCAAGCCATTTGGTTTGACGCAACAGCGCTGTTTCGGCATTCCGGCTTGCCAAGGAGAAGCGCGTTTCCCACAGTTTGACGCATGCAATCGCACGAACTTCTTCGCGAAGTTTTCCAACAAACCAGCGCCAAACAAGTCGCGGCGGAACTCGGCTTGTCGCTGTCCATGATTTATAAATGGGCGGAACCGGACGAAGCCACTGGCAGTGGAACGGTCAATCCGCTTGATCGCGTCGAAGCGCTGCTGCGCTGCACTAATGACCGGCGATTGGTCCAATGGATCTGCCAGCGTGCCGGCGGCTTTTTCATCCTGAATCCCAAGACCAACAAACCTCATCCCTCGTTTCTGATTCCCGCGACCAATGAGATCGTGCAGGAATTTGCCGATCTACTGGCGGTGATCGCCACGGCGGCTTCGGACAATCATATCAGCCCCAAGGAAGCCAAAACTATTCGGGCCCGTTGGGAGGAACTCAAATCCGTGACCGAGGGTTTTGTAGCCTGCTGCGAAGAAGGCAATTTCGGGGCATTGAAAGAAAAACCTGCGGATGCAACACCTTCCCGGGCGTGACAATTTGCGCCGCGTTGCGCCAGCCGAAGAAAACCCAACTGCTCCCCTGCCTCGCTTGATGTGTTCCGCTTTGCCCGTCCCGTCCGAACGTCGCCGCATCAAAGCAACGGCCATCGTCGGGTTGCTGATCGTCTGTTTGTGCGGGAGCGGAATCAGCGCCGAATTAAGCCTCGCGAATTTCAACAGCCAAGGCCTTTTCAACAATCTTTCCGGTGACAGCGGCGCGTTTGCCAATGAAAAGGCGACCATTTCCGGAAGCTTCGACACCCAAGTATTTCACGGCCCGTCCGGAGCGTCCTTGCGGATGCATTATTCCGTCATCTCCGGCTTTTGCGGCATCTGGAATTCCCTGCTGGGCAAAGACGCCTTTCCGCAACACTCGCTCAATTTCACGAATCTCTATGGAGCACTGCGCAACAGTTCCGGAAATCCATCGCGCATTGAAAATGTCCATGTCACCCATTTCAGCTTCTGGGCGCGGGGCGATGGCACCAGCGATTTCGAACATCAATTGAAAGTCGATTTCAAGAATACCGAGGGCGTGATCGGCAGTTCCCTTTTCACCATTCCAAACAGCGCCGAATGGAAACGGTATGAGGTTGCCATCAGTCAATTCGGTGACATCGACCTGTCTGCGATGAAGGAAATCGTGTTTGTGATTGAAAGCTGGCGGAACAACCAGCGCGTCTCCGGAACGCTTTACGTGGACGACCTCGCCTTCACAACCGACGAGTCGGAAACCGACCCGTCACGCTGGAGCGACGATGCGATGTTGGACGCGGTCTCGCATCGTGCGTTTTTCTATTTCCTGAGGTTCACTGACGAACTCGGATTTGCACTCGATCGATCAACTTTTTCCGACATGGTCAGCGTGGGCACAATCGGGTTTCAACTCAGCGCGTATTGCATCGGGCATCAACGCCACTGGGCCGATCCGCACGACCTGGAAAGCCGGGTGCTCACGGTACTGCAAAACCTCGAGAACATTCAGATGGGTTCCGAGCCCGGGCTGTCGCGTGGCGGCCATCATGGTTTCTACTATCATTTCCTCGCCGCGAATATGGGCCGGCGCAAAGATGCCAATGTGGAAGTATCGCTCTACGACACGATGCTGCTGATGTATGGGGTGCTCACGTGCAAGGAATATTTCGTGGACAATCCGGAGATTCAACGCTTGAGCCAGGCTTTGATGGATCGCGTTGAATGGGATTGGTTTGTGGATCATCGTCCCGGGCCCAATCAGAACCAGTTCTATCTCGACTGGCATCCGGAACCCGCTCCGAACGGAACCTTCCACACGCATGTGGACGGACAAACCGACGAGGCATTGATGCTTGATGTGCTGGCGCTGGGTTCACGAACGCACCCGGTTACATTCGAAACCTATCTCGCGCGCACTCGCGTTTTTGGTCACTACCCGCAAACCAACCGCACGCCGGTTCTCGCTTCCTGGCGCGGGTCGCTGTTCAACTATTTCTTCGCGAGCTGCTGGTTGAATTTCGAATCTCGCGGCATCGACCTGCATCCGGTCAAGCCGGTGGACCTCTGGCAAAACAACAAGCTTGCGATCGAAGCCAACCGCCAATTTTGCATCGACCACAGCAGCTCCATCTCCGGCCAGACCAACGGGCATTACTCCACCTACGGACCGAACGCGTGGGGATTGACGGCCTGCGACAACCTTGTCGCTCAAGACTCGGGAGCGCCGAGCGAATACTTCTCTTTTGGCGCGCTTCCTTCCGAGGAAAACATTCGGTTTGGAACCAAAGCGCTTCACGCCGGAACGATCTCGGTTTACGGCGCGGCCAGTTCCATCAATTACACCCCGGCGGAATCCCTTGCCGCGATTCGACATTACCTCACGATTCCCGGCCTTTGGAATCCGCTGTTTGGTTTTGGAGACGCCTTCAACCTTGATCCGCACTACCTCACGGCGCCTTACGACCGCAACGGCAATCCCACGATCATTGCGGCGGATTACCTCAATGGTCCCTGGATAAATCCAATGATAATGGGCATCAATGTCGGTCCCATGCTCCTGTCGATTGAAAATTACCGCAGCGGTTTCCTCTGGAAACTTGCTCAAAAGAATCCGGAGATTGTCGCTGGGCTGGATCGCATCTTTGGAATCGCCACGATGGAAATCCGGAGCGTTGCCATGAGCGAAAGTGGCGCTGGAAAGCGGGTGCGACTGGAATGGAAACCCCAACCCGACGCGAAGGCTTACGATGTTTTTACGTCCGCGGACATGAACAACTGGGAACTGCTCAAGACTGGCATTCAATCGACCCACTGGACGGATGACAAGCCCGCCAGCGATGGGCCGCAGTTTTATCTAGTCAAAGCGGTGAAACAATAGCCGCCGAATCAGTGAAGCTGCTCAGACTTCGGCCAGCGCCCGATTCATCCGCTCGATGGCTTCGTCAATCTCCTTCGGCTGGGTGAACCCGATTACGATCGCATCGATGTCTTTGCAAGCCATCGCAAAACGAATCGATTTCTCGCGATCGGCGGGATCGGTGAAATCGCCGTTGCCGATGATTTTCATGCCGATGACTCCCCGCCCCTTCGCGTGCATGGCCTTGATCTGCTCCATCACGGGAGGCACTTCTGCAGGGGCTCCGCCGTTTCCGGATGCGCTCAAATGATCCATGTGATTGCCCTGTGGATTGACCCGCACCAGATGCACTTCAGTCCAATCGGAAGCCGTGGCCGCGCGCAACGCCGGCAAGGTGTGACAGGAAACGCCCTTGGCCCGGATCCATTTCTTTGCCTGTGCCTCATTGAACCCGTCCATCACACGTTTCCAGGCATCGGTCCAATCCGGCGTCGTCATGCAGTGAATCAAAAGACTGTCGATGTAATCCGTGTTGAAAGTTTTCCGATGATTATCAATTACCTTCAAGACATCCTGCGGCTGCCCTGGAACCTTGGATTGGATGAAGAGCTTCTCGCGCGGCAATCCTTTGATTGCCTCGCCGATCCAGCCAAAGGTGGCGTAGCGCTGGGCGGTGTCGATATAGGTGATGCCCTGATTATACGCGTGGCGAACGAGCCTGATGAATTGCTCCTTGCCTTCACCGGTCTGCGAATGGCCGCCATCGGTGACGGTCCCTATGCCAAGCCGGCTGAGTTGAATCCCGGTTTTGCCCAGCGTGACCTGATCCACCGCGGTGCGCTTCGCTGTCGCGGCAAACGAGTTTTGCACCGCCCACGGCGACAGCAGCGCAGCGCCGGCCGCGAGAGTGGAATTGCGGAGAAATTGACGACGGTTTAATTCATGGTTTCTCATACGGGCGTGCGGCGAGAGATTGAGGGGATAAAGGTGGCAGAAAATCCGTTCCAACCGCATGCGCGGGAGCCACGACCATCGCGGGTTTGAACGGCCCTTGTGTCATGCGGCTACTATTGCCTTCCGCCCCCACTGATGCAAACGGGAAATAGGAGAACATTGCGCGCCAATCCCGGAGCGGCTCGCGCCCAAAACCCCACGCCAACGAACCCCTTATCCCTGCCGCTTCATACCCCAAAAACCACCGGCAGTTGCGGTATCATATAGCCCCAAGGGTCCGAGCGGCACGCCGGGCTACTGATTAATCGCCTCAAGATAACGCTCAGCTTCAATGGCTGCGGCGCAACCCATGCCCGCCGCGGTGATCGCCTGACGATAAACACGATCCGCACAATCGCCGGCCACGAAAACTCCGGGAATGTTCGTCGTCGCGCCCTTTTTGGGAATGACGTAGCCCGCGTCATCCAAATCGATGGCGCCTTTGAAAACCTGGGTGTTGGGCACGTGACCAATCGCAACGAAAACTCCCGCGCAATCTAGAGTGACTTCCGCCTCGGTCTTGAGATTTTTCACGCGCACGCCCGTGACTTTGTCCTGCTTCACATCGAGCACTTCGGTGACAACTGAATCCCAAATGGGCTTGATCTTCGCGTGCGCCAGAACACGGTCGCTCATAATTTTCGACGCGCGGAGCGAATCGCGGCGGTGAATCAGGTAAACCACGGAACCAAAACGGGTCAGGTAAAGCGCTTCTTCGCAGGCGGAATCACCACCGCCCACAACCACCAGCGGCTGATTGCGGAACATCGGCAACGCCCCATCGCACGTGGCGCAGTAAGTCACGCCTTTGTTCTCCAGCTTGTGCTCGCTTTCCAGGCCGAGATGCCGATGGCCCGCGCCGGTCGCGATGATCAGGGTTTCGGTCTGAACCGTTTCGCCGTCGATTGTCAGCAGAAAAGGTTTTCCAGTGAGATCGGCATTGTCCAGCACGCCAAACTGGATGCGGGCGCCAAAGCGTTCCGCCTGCTTCTGCATGCGGGTCATCAATTCATAACCATCGATGCCTTCGGGAAAACCGGGGAAATTCTCAACCGTGCTGGTCGTCGTCAGCAAGCCGCCGGGTTGACGGCCCGTGAGGACGAGCGGTTTGAGATTGGCGCGCGCGGTATAAAGAGCCGCGGTCAAACCTGCGCAACCAGTACCGATGATGACAACTTTTTCCATAAGCGCGCGCAAGGTAGTGAATCAATTCTCAACTATCAAGAGCGGTATCCGAGCAAAACTTTCTGAAAAATGGTCCCTTGAGAACTCAGGAGAAATTTCCCCGAAGCTAGGTTGCGTTTG
>JBQCEJ010000337.1:0-8209 GCA_051960355.1 Verrucomicrobiota bacterium
AGTCGAATCCCCATTCGCCGTATTGGCGCGCATCGATTTCTTCGTGCTGATAACTGCCGACGCAACCGCCACAAGTCCACGGCCCGGGTGAGGAATAGAGTCCAACCTTCAGGCCAAGGTTGTGAACGTAATCCGCTAGACCCTTCATGTCGGGAAAACGTGGATTGGGCAGAATGCGGCCCTCGGCATCGCGTTGCGGCCCTTGCAGCGTTGGATCTTTGGAATCGCGATGCACCTGCCAATAGTCATCGATGTTGATGTAGGTCCAGCCGTGATTGATGAGGCCGCTCTTGACCATGGCGTCCGCCGCGGACTTCACATGTTCGGCGGTGACGGCGCTGGCGAAACAATTCCAACTGTTCCAACCCATGGCAGGTGTCAAACCGATGGTCGATCCGCAAACGATCTTGAGCTTGCGTTCGGCTTCACCGAGTGGGTTTCGGGCGCGCAACGTGACGAGGTATTCGCCCTTTTCCATCAGCTTGCCCGTGATGCGTCCGCTCTGGGAATCGAGATTCAGACCGCCCGGCAGATGGTCGGCGGAAAAGGCCATCGGGCGTTCACCCGTGGCAGCGATCGTGTAGAGAAAAGGATTTCCGGGGCGCACACCGAAGATCTTGGCGCTGTTGATGCGCGGTTTGGGCGATGGTTTGGGCGTGAGGATCACGGCGGGTTCTCGTTGGACCGGCAACAGTAGCAGTTTCGGTTCGCCTGAGGTCATGGCGAATTTGGCTTCGGCCCAATCCGCATGATCGAAGCCGATGCCATCGCCGCCGTCTTCGACCTTCAACGTCAGGGTTTTGACGCCTTTGAGATCGATGGACACGTCCTTGGCCGCCTGGCCGCCGCGCATCAAACCGCTTTCCCAAACGGTTTTGCCGTCGCTCTCGATTTTGAAAACCACCGAGCCCTGCGTGCCCACTTCGTCATCCACGCCGACCGACGCGGTGAACCGTTCGCCGCGGCCATTCAGAATGACCGGAATGGAGACGCCCGCATGCGTTCCCAATCCTTCGCTGAACTTCTTGCCGCCGATCGAAAGCTCCCGGCCATCGACCGAGTGATTCTTGCTGGGCTCACCCCAGCCCTGATCGATCTGACTGATATCAAGTGAGGCAAGCCAGACATTCCCGGCCAGCGCCAGGCCAGCGGAGTTCAACACGGCTAACGCGAGGAGCGATTTCAGTGAAACGGAAGGCAGTATTTTCATAAATTGGCTGAAGTCGTTTGTGGCGACGCGGCAAATACTATTCCGAACCCGGTTTCGTGCCAAGCATTGAGGATTTTTGCCCTGGCTTGCCCGCGCGGTTCACGCCTTGCGCTGCAGGTTTTTCGCAATCAATTGACAGCGGCGCTCCACGCAGAGCTTCGAGCGCAGGCCGTCTTCGGGCGTGTTCAAAACATAGTCGAGCAATTGGTCCACCGTGCTCGTTGCCACGTGCGTTCGCGTGTCGGAGGAACCGTAGTAAATGAACACGTCGCCGTTCGGTCGCGCCACCCAGCCGTTGGCGAAGACGACATTGGAGACGTCGCCGACGCGTTCCTCGCCTTCCGGCGCGATGAAATAACCGCCGGGCGATTTGATGAGCCGGGACGGATCGTTCAGGTCGCACAGGAAAAGATAAAGCACGTAGCGCATGCCCGCGGCGGTGTTGCGAACCCCGTGAGCCAGATGCAGCCAACCGCGCTCGGTCTTGATCGGCGCCGGGCCCAAACCGTTCTTCCCTTCTTTGACCGTATGATACAGCCGCGGGTCAATGATCGTCTCCTTTTTCACGACCGACTGAGTGATGTCGTCGCACAACCCCCAGCCAATGCCGACGCCTGAACCCGTCGCCGCGAAGTCATTCATTGGGCGCGTGTAGAACGCATATTTGCCGTTCACAAATTCCGGGTGGAGAACGCAATTGCGCTGGTGCAGCGCCGGTGTTTTGAGATCGGGCAGGCGTTCCCAGTGGATCAAATCCCTCGTGCGCGCAATCCCGCCGCGGGCCAGAGCGGCTGAAAGGTCGTGGGGTTTGGAATCGTCATGCCGTTCGGCGCAGAACAAACCGTAAATCCAGCCGTCCTCGTGCCGGACAAGCCGCATGTCGTAAAGGTTCGTTTCCGCGTCATCAAGTTCCGGGAGGCGCACCGGGTAATCCCAGAAACGAAATCCGTCCACGCCCGTTCGGCTCTCCGCGATCGCGAAGAATGATTTGCGATCCCAACCTTCGACCCGCGCCGCGAGCACGACGTTTCCATTCCATTCCAACGCGCCCACGTTGAAAACGCAGTTGATGCCGAGCCGCGTCATCAGATGCGGATTGGCCGCGCGATCAAAATCGTAACGCCACGTCAGCGGCGCATGCTCAGCCGTGAGCACGGGAAAGGTGTAGCGATCGAAAATGCCGTTGCCATTTTTCTGTGGACGATTGCGGCGGCGGATCAGCTTCTCGTGTTGTTCCTTCAGTTGTTTAGATTTCAGAGCGAATGCTTTCGGATTCATGGTGGTGAATTGAATGGTCTGCGGAAAATGGCTCAAGGCGGCGCATCGTTTCCAGGCAAGCGCGCGTGGCATGATAAGGCCCTTTCCACTCGCTGACCTTCGGCAGGTTTGGTTCCGGTTGGCCATCGGAATGGATGCGCCAGAACCATTCGCCATGCACGCGATCCACGAGATTCGCTTCGACATAATCCCAGACGGATCGCGCGGCTTTGAGAAATTCCGCGTCGCCGCTGAGTTCCAAGGCGTTGAGGAAACCCACAACCGCTTCCGCCTGCGGCCAACATTCGCGGCCTGGATCAATCACGTGGCCCGCTTTGCCTTCGTAAAATAGTCCGCCGTCCGGAGCGAGGCCTTCCGTTCGGGCAATCTTCGCCATGCGCAGCGCCGTCGCGCGAGCCTGCAACAGCAAAGCGGGATCGCCGAGTTCCTCAGCCGCTTCGCACAAAAGCCAGCTCGCCTCAATGTCGTGGCCGAATGTGTAAGTGTCCGAGCGGACGCGCCATTCTTGATCGAAGAAATGATGCAGATGATTGGTTAGGGGATCGAGAATGCGGTGAAGGAAAAGTTGAATGAGTTCGCGCAGGCGTTGTTCCACCACGGGCGAGGCGCTCGTCCGATACAGATTTGTGTATGCCTCCAGCACGTGAAGATGATTGTTCATCGACTTCTTCTCGTAGCGATCTTTGTCGCTGAGCCGCGCGTCCGGCCCGGCTTCCGACCAATCGCGGCGACAGACTTCGATGTAACCGCCACATTCGCCGTCGTGCGCATGGCGTTCGATCAGCTCGAAGCATTCCCGCGCGCGGGCCAGAGCCGCAGGAGAATTGAAGGCGCGATGAAATTCCGCGAGCGCATAAATGCAGAAAGCCTGGCCGTAAATTTTTTTGGAATCGTCCAACACTTCACCCGTGTCATTCAACCGCCAGAACGCGCCGCCGTGTTGCGGATCCCAAAAGCGATCAATCAAATAGTCGAACGCCCGCTCGGCCATCTGCCGGAAGATGGGATCGGGCTGAACCTGGTGGACCGCAGAGAACGCCCAGAGAATGCGGCTGTGAACGATGAGCCCTTTGGGTTGCGTGCGGTCGGCCTGGAGGTCATTTGAGAGCCATGCCATCCAGCCACCCTGCTCGCGATCCAGCGCCGGGCCGCACCAGAACGGCAGGATGTGCTCGAACAGTTGCGCACGCGCGCGTTCGGCCAGCTTGCGGGCGATCGCGATGTCATTTTGCGTGAGGTCAATTTTCATTGAGGTTCGGCTTCCGACTGAAGTTCCACGCGCCCGATCTGCGCCGGGCCGGTGAATTCAATTTTTAAAAACTGATCGGCTGGTTTGGCAATGTGCGTCTCGTAAATCGCTCGCCGCCAATAGCCGTAATCGCCGGCGGCAAAAGGGAAGTCCTTTCGCTCCGCCGAGATTGGCCGAAAGGTTTGGCCGTCCATGGAAAGGCTGAACTTCAGATCAGCCAACGCCTTTGGAAAGAACACGCAAACCTTGGCCTGAGTGAGCGGCGAGCCAACCTTATAAATCAGCGCGCTACCGGCCGTTCCGCCAACGCGGTGCGCGTCTTCCATGGCCGACCGGCAATCGCGCGACTCGATCTCCAACGCGCCGGAGTGCGCGTGAATTTTCGAGAATCCTGCCAGCTCATCCACGAGCGTCGCGTGCGAGACCGTCACCGGCCCGACGACATTGGAAGGCTCTGAAGCGCCGGCGCTGTTGCTGGCGCGAATGCGATAGAACCATTGGCCGCGCCCGACAGTTTCATCGCTGAACAAGGGGCGATACTGCGTAAAGCTTTCGTCCACGTTATCGGCGACCACCGCCCACGGACCGCTCGGTTTTGAGGCGCGCTCGACTTGATAAAGGTCAGCGCCTACGGAGCCGCGCCAGGAGATCGCCGCTGCATCCGCGATCGGCAACAGATCTGGCGGCGCCGGCGCGGGAATTTCCGGCAGTGGCAAACCGCGAATCGCGAATGCCTGTTGGCGCATCAATTTCATGAACGCGATTTCGTCGTAATCATTGCCCATGGCCGAACCCGGCCAGTGGAACGCTTTGTATTTGTTGCCGCCGCTCGGCTCGCTGTGCCAGTAAAAACCGCCATCGCGATTGCGATAACGCAGACTCCACGCAAGCGCGCCGGCGGTCTGGGTTTCCAGGGTGGCTTGAATTGCTGCGGCCAATTGATTCATGTCCACGAAACCAAATTCGCCGACGATGTAGGGCTTGCGCCCTTTGGCGCGCGCGGCGTTCTCGCGGATCAGTTGCGCGAAGGTTTTTTTCATCCCGGGATAATGATGAGTGGTGACGATGTCCACCTCGGGCATGGCCAAGGATTTCTCCCGCAGTTCGCTTGTGTGAAAGCCTTCCATGACCAGATGATTCCGATCGATTGATTTGATGTAGCCGGCGATTTCGCGGGTCCAGTCCGGCGGACATTCCAGTTCATTCCCCGTTTCCCAGCAAAGAATGGCCGGGTCGTCCGCGTAACGCACGCCGGTGAGTGTGTTGGTGCGCGTGAGCACAAAATGGATCGTTTGCTTGAAATCGGCAATGAGCTGTGGGTCGGTCCAAAAATCGTTTTTTTTGCGGCCCCGAAACCCGGCATATTCGGCCCGGCCGCCCCACCAATGCCAGTTGTCCACAAACGGAATAATCAGGCGCACGCCTTGTTCATTTGCGATTTGCAACACTTCATCAAGCGTGCGAAAGGCCGCCTCGCTGAACTGGCCGGGCCCGAACACGTGGCGAGGTTTGTCGGGCGAATCGCCGGGCCGGCGAACGGACAGGACGTAAGTGCGCGCGACCGTGCCGCCCATTTGCCGGACGCTGGCGAGGGCGTCCGTGATTTCAAAGCGATTCGGTGATCGCCAGCCGCTCGCGCGCATGTCCTCGAACGAGATATTGTCCTCGGCCAGATGCAGGTTGGGAATGTTCCACGAGATAAAGCGAAAGGGCTCACCGTGCTCGATCAACTGGTCGCCGCGCACGCGAATAAAATCCGTGAATTGCGAGCCAGCCTGCAGTGAGGCGGCAAGGCTGAGGGATGCGGCGGAGATCAGAATTGTTTTCATGGAAAATGATTTCATAGCGAGGGCTCTCGTGCTTTCTCCGGGAAGGGAACGGCGTTGGGAAGGGCTTCGGCGTCATCCGCCCGGGGCAGTTTGTCGTACCAGTTGAATTGGATGAACACGCTGGTGACGAGCAGCGTTGTCACAATCGCAAAAACCCAAGACCAGTGTTGCAAGACGATGTAAATCGGGAGTGCAGTGAGGCAGAGTTGCCAGACAATCCCAACCAGCACGTTGCTGGCGTCACGCTTGAAATCTGGATTGGGTTGGAACGACGGATCGGCTTGCATGACTTTCGCCCGAATGGGTCCCCAAAAGCCCCAGGGATTCACGGTTTTATAGAACTGCTTCAACGTGGCTTCATCCTCCGGTTCGCCCAGCCACGTGCCGAGCAGACAGCCGATGGCGGAGAACAGAAAAATGATTGGGAACAAATAGAGCGGATTGCTGACGGGATGGCCCAGCACCCATTTCGCAATGTCCGGCAGGAACATGGCGCTGACAATGCCGGAGACCATGCCCCAAAAATAGCCGTAGCCGCTGAAGCGCCACCAGTACCATTTGAGCACATTGGCCATCACGTAGCCACCGTAGAGCGCGCCGACGATCCACATCATGATATCCGTGATTCGCGTTGCCAGCAGGCCGAAGAGAATGCCGATCACCAATACCGCCACGCAGGCCACGCGGCTCATCGTGACCTGCGCCTTCGGGCTGATCGTGGGATTGAGGAAGCGCTTGTAGATGTCGTTGACGATATAGGCGGGCGCGGCATTGATCGTGGCGGCGAAATTGGACATGAACGCCGCCAGCAAACCGGCGAGCAGAAAACCGACGACACCGGACGGCACATATTGCGTGAGCACGATGGGCAGAATTTTTTCAAAGTCCGGCTTGTCCATGCTTTTGAGATCCGTCATGCAAAATGCGAGCGCCAACGCAGTGATGCCGGTGATCATCATGTAGCGCGGAAAATAGAGCGCTACATTGACCATGCCGTTCATGAGCGAGGCTTCGCGCGGATTGCGCGTGGCGAGAATGCGCTGCATGTCGTAGTTCGGCGCCGGTCCGGCCAGGCTGGCGAGCACGCCTTTGAAGAACATCATTCCGAAAATGATCATGAAGAATTCATTGCCGTCGGCTTTGATCGCATCGTTGACCTTGTCGAAGATGCCCGTCCAGTCAACGCCCAGCTTCCAGCCGAAGAACGGATTTGCCCAACCCGCCGGGACGACCCGTTGAATCATCTCGGGCGACACCTTCCAGATCGCGATCAGACCGATCGTGATGGACGTCACGGTCAGGATGCAGAACTGCATCACCTCAGTGATCACCACGCTGACCATGCCGCCCTTGATGGCGTAAAGCGATGTGAGCCCGAGAATAATCAGGGCGTAAATGTTTTCATCGGTGAACAGGCCGGTGGTGTGGCCGTTGAAATGCCAGGGCAACATCACGACGGCGAATTTTCCGATTCCCTTGAACGCATACGCAAGCATGCCGATGACGTTCACCAGCGCGAAGAACACCACGCTGAGATGTGCCAGGTTCGCGCCCGTGCCGCGGCCGAAGCGGGTTTGAATCCAATCTGCTCCGGTCATGGCATTGGAGCGGCGCAGCCACGCGCTCAAAAACATCATGAGGAAAATCTGGTTGAACACGGGCCACAGGAACGGCAGCCAGATGCTCTTCGCGCCATAGACGAACAGGATGTAAACCATCCACATCGTGCCGCTGATGTCGAACATGCCCGAGGCGTCCGACACGCCGAGCACATACCAGCGCAACGATTTGCCACCGAGAAAATAGGCAGCGAGGTCTTTCGCACCGCGCCGCGAAACCCACAGGCCAATGAGAATGACCGTGGCGAAGTAGGCCGCGATGATGGCGAGATCCAGCGTGTGCAGTTTCATGGCGTTGCGGAGGGTTCTTCAGCAACGAAGCGTGTTTGGCGAACGGCTGAATTCATGGTGATAGAATGCATGCCTGTTGGTTCAGGGCAGTTCGAGTGGCTAACGGGTCGTCATTTTTCACTACATGGACGCGGGTGAATGTTTTCAGGGCTGGCTGATCCGTAAGCGCACAAAGCTCGTCGGCGCGGTGCGGATCGACGCGTTCAATGTCACGGTGGCCGTTTCCGTCCCGTCCAGGTTATTCGCGCTGTTTTCAGTTGTGTAAGCGGGGCCAGAGTTCCAGATGCCGGATGTCAGATCGGTGGCGATTTCGAAGTTGTAAGTGATGTCACTCGGGGCCGGGTGCTTCCGGGGAAAGGTGAGCCTGAAATGATCATTCGTGATCGCGTAGGTAAGCGGTGACACGTTGGGGTTGGTCGGGTTGGTATTGAAGGCGTATTCGAAAATGTTCTTCAATCCGTCGCCATCCCAATCGGCATCGCTGACCGCATTGCCCGCGACGTTGGTGGTGCCGAAATAACTGAGCTGCCATTGCTGCAAGGGCGGGAGTTGGCCGTCCCAAATCGTCAGTGACACGGGTTCATTGAAAACCGGCAACCGAGGATCGTCCGTCCTAATTAGCAACGAAGCGGTGTGAACTCCCGTGGCCAGGCCGGTCGGCAGAAAGGTAAAATCCAGCGACTCCGCCGTCCCGCCCGGCACAGAACCGGCGGGACGCGCGCATTGCAGCCAT
>JBQCEJ010000338.1:0-4669 GCA_051960355.1 Verrucomicrobiota bacterium
CGATACGAAAGGGACTCTACCCATTTTGAGCATTCAAGCATTGGGAAAGAATTCTGGCCTATGAAAACAAAACTAGTTCTGTCCGCGATACTTGGTCTTGGTCTGCTGGGATTAGCCGTGCCAACCCTGGCGGCGAAATCCGTCAGCAACACCCAAAAATACACGGCGCAGTTCACTCTGACGCCCACGGAAGCAGCACCCCAAGGTGCCAGCGGGAAGGCCCAGATAAACCGGGAATTCAAAAATGACACTCAAAGCGCGTCAGCCTCGCTGCAAACCACGGGCTTGGATCCGGGCGATTACACGCTTATGGCGGTGACCAGCGATGGTCCCGTTGAACTCGGGCAGATCACGATTGCAGATTCTGGGCACGGCAAGGGCAAATTGAAGAGCATCAGCCAAACCGATCTACCAGAAGGTGTGGACGCCCGCGACATCACACAATTGATCGTGGCCGACACGAATGGCGTCGATATGCTGGTTGGAGATCTGGCCGCTGAAAACACCAAGTCGAAGGCGAGCTACAGCGCGAAGGTTCCGCTGATCCCCGGAGAAGCGGCCCCGGACGCCTCGGGCACGGTGAAGCTCAAGAGCTCCGTCAAGAAAGGACAATTCAAGAGCAGCTTCCTCTTGAATGCATCCGGAGTGCCTGCGGATTCCACCTTCACCCTGAAGGTGAATGGAATTGAAGACGGCGCTGTCACGAGCACTTCCAAAGGCAAAGTGACCGTGAAGCAACTGCCGGAAGGTACCACGACTGTCGACACTGTGGAACTGGTAGATGAAAACGGAGCCAGCGTTGTCAGTGCTCAGCTCTGAGATTCGTGGCCCGCAACTCAAAAATTCCCAACCCAGAGCTGTGCTCGCCCGGGCACAGCTCTGGCCCGTTAAGCCGCGGACTTCAACAGTTGAACACCAGCCGGGGTTTTAGCAGGGCCCAACGCAACCTTAGCTTCGGGGTGACTTCGCTCAAGGTCTGAAAATCCACGGGTTTCACAATGTAGGCGTCCGCACCCAGCCCCTTGCTGACGTGCAGATCGCGATCAAACTTCGACGCGGTCAAAACGATGACGTGAATCGCTCGCGTTCGGGGGTCGTTCTTGATGCGGCGCAGGACTTCGAAACCATTGATTTTCGGCAGATTCAAATCGAGCAAGACCAATTGCGGGCCATCACTGAACCACCGTTGCTGATAAGTCCCTGAGCAGAAAATGAAATCCAACGCTTCCACTCCATCGCGCACCAGATGAATTTTGTTGGTGATGTTGGCGCTCTTGAACGCGTGCAGCGCGAGCTCCGCATCCATGCTGTCGTCCTCCACGAAGAGGATATCCACTATACCTTCCGGAACAGGCGGCGAGTTGTCGTCCGGTTCTACCGGGGCGTTCGCCGCATACGAAAAAAGAGTGGAGAGTGAAATTTCGAGCGCCTTGGAAAGCTTTTCCAGGCTCTTCAGCGAAACATTGCGGGCGCCCCGCTCGATGTCACAAACATAGGTGCGATGCAAACCGGCACGCTCGGCGAGTTTCTCCTGGGAGATACCCAGGCGGCCTCTCCAGGCTCGGACCGAAAGGCCAAACGACTTTTGCGCATCAAGTTTCGTAAAACGATCTCCGATTTTTGCTTTCATGATGATAGGGCCCGGCACAACAGACAATGAGTGACTCGACTGGCGACGTCCAACTTCCGTTCTCCCAACCGTAGGGCCTGGTCTCTGGGGTTTTCCGATATGCGAGCAAAAGAGCTGCCATCGCAAGAATGTGAAATGTGAAGGAATTCGGCCGTCACCGGTTCTGACCCCGGTGCCGTTTGGGGCGCAATCCCCATTTGTGATCGTGAGCCCACACGTAGGTTTCAAACAACACCAAAATTTTACGTTTATGAATGAAGAACTTTATCTTGAGCCGACGTTGTCCAGATCACCTGCTTTTCTCTACCGGAGAATCTCTTGGGGCGCGGTTTTCGCCGGGCTAATGGTCTCGATCGTAACCCAGCTCACGTTGACCCTTCTCGGGGTCACCATCGGCGCGGCGACGGTCGATCCTCTGCAAGAACAGGATCCGGCGAAAGGTCTGGCGATTGGTTCCGCCATCTGGCTGCTGGCGACGGGACTGATTTCCATGTTTTTCGGCGCCTACGTCGCCGGGCGACTCTCGGGTGGACCTCGCCGGGCGGATGGATTGCTCCACGGCGTCGTTACGTGGAGCGCGGCGACATTGGCGATGATTTTTCTCGCGGTAACTGCTACTGGAACACTGGTGGGCGGATTGGGGCGGCTGGTTGGCGGAGCAATATCAAAGGCCCCGTCGAGCCAAGGCTCAGCCCAAAGCTCCATGGCTTCCATCGAACAGAAAGTGACGGAAGTTTTTCCTCAAACGCAAACGTTGTTGCCCACGGGACGAGGACAGCCTGAGACACCTGCGGGAACCTTAAGCAGCCTCGCGAAAGATGACACGCAACTCGCGGCAGCCCTCGCGAAAATGGAAACTCAGGGTGGGGCCGCGCAGTCTCCCTCGGACCGCGACAAGGCCGTGAATCTCCTCGTCACCAAACACGGAATGGACCAACAGCAGGCCATGAACATGGTCACGCAGTGGGACCAACAGCTCCAACAGGCCAAAGCTCAAACGGAACAGAAGGCGCGCCAGGTTGGAGACGTCGCTGCCAACAAGCTTTCGCAAGGTGCATTATGGGCCTTCATCGCGCTGCTGCTGGGCGGATCGATCGCTGCGTGGGGCGGCTGGGTCGGAACGGCTTCCCTGCCGCGCCGCATTGAAACAGTGGCTGCACCGACGGCCTAGTGAGCAGAGGAAATGAAACGCAAAGCCAAGCGCATGGAGCGCTTGGTTTTTCTGTTTGGCTTCTCGAAAAATGTCGAACGACAAAAATTTGCGGGCTACACTTTCGGCGAAAGGATACACGTGTAGCCGACCATGTCGCCCGAAACGCATCTGCTCGCGAGTTGGTTGATTGCGGCCAAAACCACCAGCAATCCAAGAGATTGCCGCCTGGTTGCACTGGCTGGAATTCTGCCCGACTTGGATGGCGCGGGCCTGATCGTGGATGTTGTGGGCCGAGCGATTGGGCATCCGACGGATTTATATCAGCACTATCACCATTGGCTTCTACACGGCGCTTCCGGCGCATTCCTTATTGCTGTCACGCTCGGCGGCTTCGCCCGCGAACGCTGGCGCGTCGGGTTGCTGGCCTTTGCTCTGGTTCATCTGCACTTGTTATGTGATCTGGTCGGGTCGCGCGGGCCTACTCTCGATGACTTCTGGCCCATTCATTATCTCGGGCCATTCAGCACAACGCCCGTTTGGATCTGGAAAGGTCAATGGCGACTCGATGGGTGGCAGAATCGTTACCTTTCGGTAGGCTTGTTTGCTTGGGCTTTTTGGCTGGCAACCAAACGCACCGATTCTGTTGTGGGCGTGTTCAATCGCCGGGCTGACTCGGTTTTCCTGAAGGTAATTCAACAGTGGCGATCGGCGCTCGTGGGCTCATCCGTTTGGAAAAAAGCGCAACTCCCGCCGTGGCGGACCATTCTTCCTTCGCTGTCCGTTCTCGGATTTCTGGCTGGGAGTTACGCACTGTGGCAACCGGGCTTGGATGTCCGGGATGGGCAAAACGACCATCGTCACAACGGGATCTGGATTTCGCACGGTTGGCTGGGTGGTGATGAATGGTTCAGGGAACAACGGAAAACCAGTGAGCCCAATTCGTTTCGAACGCCTGAACGCATTCGCGATCTGGCTAAATTGCTTCGCAGTCATCATATCACCGACATATTCCCGCATCTCTGTCCCTCCGACCCAAAGGGGCAACTTCCCGCGATGGACGACTCCCAGGCAGAACGCTTTTTGGATGAATTCTCGGGATTCCGCGTAATGCCTTGGATTGGCGGGCACGATGGCTCCAACGTGCGTTTCCAAGACTCGAAATGGCGAGCGACGTTCATCGATCAAGTATCGAATCTTTTTGCCGCGCATCCCCGCTTCGCCGGCGTTCATCTCAATATCGAGCCACTGCCCAGCGGGGACCCGAAGTTTCTGACCTTTCTGGAGGAACTCCATGCAGCGCTGCCCAAATCCAAACGCATTTCCGTTTGCGCTTACCCGCCGCCGACATGGTGGGATCCGAATCCCGATTTGCACTGGGATGAGAGCTATTTCAGGGAAGTGGCCCGGCGCAGTGACCAAATGGTTGTGATGCTTTACGACACCAGCCTTCGCTCCCCAAAGCTCTATCGAAATCTCACCGCCGATTGGACCTCGGAAGCTCTCTCTTGGAGCGGCGGCAAGCCGGTGTTGCTCGGCATTCCCACTTACAACGATGCCGCGGCAGGTTATCATCACCCTGAAGTCGAAAACATGCGGAATGCCTTGCTTGGCATTCACCAAGGGCTGGCGGAGCAACCCTTTTCACGGAGCTATCAGGGAATCGCCCTTTACAGAGAGTGGGAAACGGATGAAACCGAATGGGCTTACCTCAGAAGTCACTTTTTGAAACCGTGACGCGTCTTCGGCCCGTTGCATCACGGGAAAAAGACACCGAGAGGTGAAGGTCAATGACTCACAGTGTTATTTCGGTGTTCATATTAGATGGAGTGTCAACTCCCTTGCGGAGGAGTGCCCTTCGGGCGGTTGAGCGTAGCGGCAAGGTGCGT
>JBQCEJ010000339.1:0-5290 GCA_051960355.1 Verrucomicrobiota bacterium
GGGCGGCTTTTACGCGGCCAGCTCGAAGCTGGTGAATGGAAATGGGAATGGACGGATTTGCAGCGGGGTTCCGAATCGCCGCCGCCACAAGTTTGCGCTGATGGCGCGGGCCGAGTCTGGTTTTTGCGCAGTGAAACTGAAATCGGCTGGTGGCAGGATGGTCAGTTGCAGAGTGTGGGTCTGCCGCCGGAATTAAAAAAACAGAAGCTCCGCGTATTGGTGGCTGACACGCAGCGCCGCATCTGGGTCGGCACCGATCATCTGCTGGCCCAATGGCAGGACGACCGTTTTGTGCCAGTGAACCCGGGCGACGCGGCGGAACAATTGTCCGTCCGCCGCATCATCCCCGCAGGCAACAGTCTCTGGGTCGAGGCCAACCATCGGTTACGGCGCTTGGTCAACCAGCGCTGGGTGGCTGAATCGCCGGGTTGGTCAGACAGTTTCGGCCAGGGAACGCGTTTCAATTTTCTCCAGGGCGGTCACAAGGGCGGGCTTTGGGCGGGCGCGCGGGATTTGGGGCTGATTCACGTCGCCAGCGATGGATCAGTGGATCGGCTGACGACGGTGGATGGCCTGCCGAGTGATACATTGCATTTCGTCTTCAATGATCGCGAAGACAATCTGTGGACCGGCTACGATCGCGGGGGGTTGGTGCAGGTCCGGCCCCGCCTTTTTCATTCCCTCGGGCGCGAGCAGGGATTGACGGAAACACTCGTCAATTCAGTGAGCGTGGATTCCCAAGGCGCGGCCTGGATTGGCACCCATGGCGGCGAAGTGTTTCGAGCCGCCAACGGAGTTTGCAACAGTGTCCCTTTGACGCACGGGGCGGGGGAAGGAATCAGTGTGGTATCTGCCGACAACCAAGGGCGCATCTGGATCGGCACGGCCACGGACGGCCTGATGCTTTACACCAATGGCCAGGCGCGTGTGGTGATCGGGCCCAAAGATTTGCGCCGCGCCGTCCGGCTCCTCTACCCGGCGCGTGACGGCCGTTTGTGGATTGCAACCGGCGATGCCATTTTGACCTGGAAAGATGACACGTTGAAGCAGGTGTATCAGACACCCACGACATCCCCTTACGGCAGATACTATCTCGCGTCCATCGCGGAAACTCCGGATGGGACGATCTGGGCAGGCACGTTCGATGGAGGCTTGTTGCGATTTCAAGGTGATCAACCCGAGCGCATCGAGCCACCCGACTGCCGACAGCTGGGCCGATTGTGGTCCCTGTGTCCCGCGCCTTCGGGCGGCCTGTGGATCGGCACGTCGAAGGGCGGCCTGCTCCGGTACGAGCAGGGAAGATTCTCACGTTATACGACCGATAGCGGATTACCTTCCGACTGCATTGCGCAGGTATTGACGGATGCCCGCGGCAACTTGTGGCTGGGTACCAGTGCGGGCATCGTGCGGATTGCCGAAGGCATGCTGTCGTTGCTGGATCGCGGTGAGGTGCCAATGCTGCCCTACAGTTTGTATGGCAAGCCGGACGGGCTGATGACCATCGGCAGCTCCATCGAGTTCCAACCCAACTGCGGCGTGGGCCCGGACGGGAAGTTGTGGTTCGCCATGGTCAACAGCGTGGCGTGGGTGGATCCGGATTCGGTGAGCCCAAATCCAAATCCTCCGGGACTGGTGATGGAAGCCGTTAGGGCCAATGGCCAGCCGGTCTGGCCCGATACACCGGGCCGGGTGTTCGCCGTTTCCGGCAATCCCGGACAGGCCACGATGCCGGTTCCGGAGAATCCGTTGCGACTGGGGCCAGGAAGGCAGGATGTGGAGTTTGACTTCACCGCTTTGAGTTTCGATTCCGCATTGGGCATCCGCTTTCGCTACCAACTGGCTGGTTTGGATGCCAACTGGACCGACAACTCCGGCGAACGCCGCGCGGTCTATCGCTCCCTCCCGCCGGGGAAATACACGTTCCGGCTGCGCGGATGCAATCGCGACGGGCTTTGGAGTGACAATGAACTGCGGTTCGGGCTCGTGGTGCTGCCGCAATACTGGCAGACCTCCTGGTTTGCTGCCACGATGGATGGCTGCGCTGCGCTGCTGGTCGCGGTGGCCATTGCATTGCCTTTGCGCGCCCGCCATCGCCGGCGTTTGCGTCTCCAGTTTGAACAATTGGAACGGCAGCGCGCGGTGGAACGCGAGCGGACGCGCGTGGCTCAGGATCTGCACGACGATCTGGGCGCCGGTTTGACTGAAATCAGCCTGCTGGCCGGGATGCTGGGAGATAACCAGCCGATTTTGCCGGTGGAGCGACGGCAACAAGCCCTGAGCCGCATCGTGCAGCGGGCGCGTTATCTTGTGACCGCACTGGATGAGATCGTTTGGGCGATGAATCCACGTCATGATTCCGCGCGGTCTCTGGGCGGCTATTTTTGCCGCTACGCCCAGGAGTTTTTCGAATCCACCGCAATTCGTTGCCGGCTGGAATTTCATGAGGGCACGGCAGACGCGCCGCTGAATTCTGAGCAGCGCCACAACTTGTTTCTCGCATTCAAAGAAGCGCTCACCAATGTCGCCCGGCATTCCGGCGCGGACGAAGTTCGGGTCACCGTTTCGCTGGAAAAATCCGGGCGTTTGGAAATCGTTGTGCAGGACAACGGCCGCGGGCTGCCAGCTGCCCGGGAGGAAAACGCGGAAGGATTGGTGCATTTGCAGGAGCGCATGCAACGGCTTGACGGAACCTGCACGATCAGCAATCTACCCGCAGGCGGCGTGGGCGTGCTATTGAGCGTGCCGCTGCAACCCGTCACGGGCGCGGGCAGCCCAGCTTGAAATCTTCTATGAAATCAGAAGTGGAAAATCGACTCATCAGCGTGGCCATCGTGGAAGACGACGCCGGCATCCGGCAAAGTTTGGAATGGTTGATCAAGTCGGCTCCCGGACTGGGCTGGGTTTGTTCCTGCGGCGACGTGGCGGAAGCGCTGGCCAGGATACCGGCAGCCGCTCCGGATGTGGTTCTCATGGACATTCATCTGCCGGACCGGTCGGGAATTGAATGCGCCGCGGAAATCAAAGCCGCCCTGCCGGACACTCAGATCGTGATGATCACGGTCTATGATGACACGGAAAAAGTCTTCAGCGCCCTGCGCGCCGGCGCCAGTGGTTATATTTTGAAACGAGCGGAGCCGGGCCGGATTCTCCAGGCCATTCAGGAAGTGCATGCCGGCGGAGTGCCCATGTCCAGTGAGATCGCCCGCAAGGTGCTGGGCGTCTTTCGCGAACCGGCGCCCGCGGCGCCTGCGGAGGCGATCAACCTTTCCCGGCGTGAACAGGAGATTTTGGAACTGCTGGCCGAAGGCGGCAGCAACAAGGAGATCTCGGAAAAACTCGGCGTCAGCATCGAAACCGTGACCTGGCACCTGAAGCATATCTACAGCAAACTCCACGTCCGCTCCCGGACCCAGGCTGCCTTGAAGTTCTTGAACCTTCAAAAAAATCTGCGTCCCGCCACCGCTCGTTCGCCGGGCGCTGGCGCGCGTCCCAAGGATGCTGAATAAGGCGGATTCCCAAGGCATGGGAGGCTTCGCCAAGAGATCCGTTTGCCGTGATAAATTTCCCCGCGTTCTAAAAAACCACACCTTTGGGGGGCTTGGCGAAGCTAAGAAGTTCGGGTTAAAACGACCGCATGCTTTTCCGCCAGGCTGTGCCTCCGGGTCTTGAACTCATGCGGTTTTTGGTTTCTGGCGGCAACTCGAATGCCCTTGCAAAGTCTTGGGCGATGTCGTGACGAATTCCCGTGGCCCGATCACCGATTTTGACGATTCCACGCAACCTTCACTTTCGCTTTAGCCGGCCGGAACAGGTGCGATGAATCGACCTGTGTAATCAGCGGCAGCCGCAAAGATCAGAATCGTTGCGCCGAAGATGATGAACGAATTTCACCGTCGTGAGCAGTCCGGCGGGAAAATCCCAACACCTGAAACGGACTGTCCGACTGCCGCAGTCAAAGCCAAGCCATTATGAAAAAAAGCTCCAAGTTGTTCCCATCGCCCGTTCGTCGTTGGGCGGAGACATTTCTGGTCGCCACCGCCGGATGGTGCGCAGCCGCAAGCCTGGCACAGGCGAACTCGCTTGTCTGGACCGGTGCCAACGGTTCTGAGTGGGACACAGGCACGTTCAACTGGGCCTTGTCGGGTGGCGGAGCAGCGGTTTATGCCAATGGCGATGCGGTCTTGTTTAACGATTCCGCGGTGAACACGGGTGTGGGTTTGAATCAGGCGGTCAGTCCCGCCAGCATCGTGGTCAGCAATAACAACTTCAATTACGTTTTGGACGGCACCGGTTATTTGACCGGCCCCGGCAGTCTGACCAAGCGCGGCACGGGGCAACTCACCTTGAACAACACGGGCGCCAACGACTTCACCGGTGGCGTGAATGTGAGCGCCGGGATTTTGGTGGCGGGCAGTGGTTCCGCGCTGGGCTCGACCAATGCCGTCACCACCGTCGCGAACGGTGCGCAGTTGCAGATCATCAACAACGCCACCTTTCTAGCTGGGCCGATTACGGTTTCCGGAAGTGGTCCGGACGGATCGGGAGCAATTTTCAACAACAGCGGCAACACCAGCCCCAGTTCGGGCGCGGAGAATTTCTCGCACCTCACGCTGGCGGGCGACACGACGATTGGTGTCAACGGACGCATGAACATCGGCTGGGGCAGTGCTGATCCGAGCCAATCCACCCTGTCCACCGGCGGCCATGCCTATAAGCTGATTTACACTGGCACGTCTTCTTCGGCTCTGGTGATCAATGCCGTGACGGTCGATCCGGCTTTGGGCGATGTGGAAGTGCATAGTGGTTACTTCAATCTTCAGTCCACGTTGCCTGGCTTGGGCGATCCCAATTACGCCCTGCGCATCTGGCCTTCCGCGCAATTGTATTTCTTCCAGCTGTCGAATCAGTTGGAGAAGGTGGTGGTTTTGGAGAGCGACGGCTACACGCCCAGTCTCCAGGTCGGCGGTAACAGCGTTGCGAAGATCGGCGGCAAAGTTGTTCTGGCAAATGATTGCGTGATTAACGTGAATACCGGTTCGGAGCTGGATTTAAATGGTGGCCTGGGTGGCGGAATGCTGACGCAGCAAACCCCGGGCAAACTCGTCCTGAACGGCACGATGACAAACGCCAACACGGTGGCTGCCGCCGGCACGCTGACGCTCAACGGGACGCATACGGGAACCATTACCATCAATGCTGGCGCGGTGTTCAATGGCACCGGCACGAACTACGGCCTCAGTGACGTGATGGGCGCAGTCCTGCCGGGCGGCACCAATCAGGCTGGAACACT
>JBQCEJ010000340.1:0-8796 GCA_051960355.1 Verrucomicrobiota bacterium
TGGCGGCCGTGACACAGATTTCCTCTTTGTTCAAAAGCTACACGAACGCATTGCTGGCGGTTGACCAGCTCTTGAAGCTTCGACCCGACGACGTTCCCACCCTGGTCACAAAGGGCGCGATCAATATCCAGTCGGGAAACTTCACCGCTGCCATTCCACCGCTGGACCGGGCGCTCAGTCTCCAATCGACCAACTACGGCGCGCAACTCTATCGCGCTGTGGCCCTGCTGCGAGACGAGAAGTTCGATGAAGCGAAGAAGGATTACGATGCTCTGCAAAAGATTTTCCCGAACTCCAATGAAGTGAACGGCGGGCTGGGTGAAATTGCCTGGCGCCAGCACGAAACCAACACAGCCATTCGCTATTACGAACTTTGCCTGAAGAACACCCGGCCTGGAACTGAACAGGCCAAGTTCCTCAGTGACCGTCTCGCCAGCCTCAAGCCTTCGACGAATTCTCCTTGAGCCACTGAGATGCGGATCACCCACGTCATCACCCGTCTGGTTGTTGGCGGCGCTCAGGAAAATACGATCGCTTCGGTTCTTGGCCTCCGGCAAAAACCCGGCTTCGAGTTGAGTCTCGTCTCCGGCCCAACCATTGGTCCCGAAGGATCACTGGAACCGACGGTGGCAAAAATCCCTGGGCTGCTCACAATCGTCCCAGAGTTGGTGCGCCCGATTCATCCGTGGAAAGATTGGATTGCGCTGAACAAGCTCACGCGAATGTTCCGTCAGAGCCCGCCCGACATCGTTCACACCCACAGCGGCAAGGCCGGTGTGTTGGGTCGACTGGCGGCGGCCCGCGCGAATGTTCCGTTGGTGATCCATCACATTCACGGACCTTCCTTCGGTCCGTTTCAAGGAGCGCTCTCCAACGGCGTCCTGACTGCGGCGGAACGGCACGCTGCGAAGTTCACCCATCATTTTTTCTGCTCGGCCGATGCCATGACCGAACTTTACCTCGCTAAGGGCATTGGGCGTCCGGAGATGTACACGCGCGTTTTCAGCGGCTTCGATGTCCAATCGTTTTTGAATCCCCCTGACTCCAGCGGCCTGCGCGCAAAACTCGGCATCGCCGAAGATGATTTCGTCATTGGAAAAATCAGCCGGGTGACAGCTTTGAAAGGACACAGCGATTTGCTGCGCGCCGTTCATGGCATGCGCGGACAATTCCCGCGAACGAAACTGCTGTTCGTCGGCGACGGTTCCCTGCTCTCTCAAATCCAGGCTGAGGCCGCCGCGCTCGGGTTGGAACAAAACGTAATTTTTACCGGGCTCGTGCCGCCGGGCGACGTGCCGCGTTACCTGGCAATCATGGATTGCGTGGCGCACTTGTCTTATCGCGAGGCGTTGTCCCGCGCCCTGCCACAGGCGTTGGCGGCAGGCAAACCGATCGTTGCGTATGATTTTGCCGGCGCTCGGGAAGTCTGCCTGGAAAACGAAACCGGTTTTCTTGTCCGCATGGGCGACGTGACAACGGCCAGCAACCGTCTGCTTCGACTGGCCAACGATCCCCGGCTGCGCAAACAACTGGGCGAGCGCGGACAAGCGATGTTTGCGGAACTGTTCAGCATTGAACACATGGTCGAGCAGCAAGCGAGGGTTTACCTGGCGTTGGCCAAAGCGCGTGGCCTTTCCATCCCATGACATTTCCCGCCCTTTACCTGACAGCCTTCGGAGGCGCATTCCTGACCGCGCTGCTGGCGCTGCCGCTCTGGCGCAAGTGGTGCCTGCGGACCGGCCTGGTGGATGAACCGGGCCATCGCAAGATTCACGGCGAACCCGTTCCGCTCGCCGGCGGCCTGGCGGTGATGACCGGACTGATGGTTCCAACCCTGCTGGCCGTCACCTTTGTCTGGATGTGCCAGGACGCGCACAACCCGCTGCCGTCGTTCCTATCCCAAGACACTTTCAATCGCCTCGTACACGGCTTGAACCGGCGCGCGTTTGAACTCGCGGCGATCTTTGGCGGTGCCTTTGGAATGTTGCTCATCGGCGTGTTGGACGACAAAATCGAACTGCGCCCCGCCACGAAATTTTCCGCCCAGTTCCTGATCGCGCTGCTCGTCGCGGCTTCGGGCGCGCGCATCACGCTGTTCGTTCCCAGTGCGATCTTCAGCTATGCGATCACGATTCTCTGGATCCTGACCGTGATCAATGCGTTCAACTTCATGGATAACATGAACGGCTTGTGCAGTGGGCTCGGTGCCATTGGCGCGGGTTATTTCGCCATCGTTTCGGCAAATGCCGGGCAATATCTCGTCGCGCTCATTGCGTCGCTGACCTGCGGCGCGCTGATGGGTTTTCTTCCGTATAACTTTCCGCGCGCGAAAGCCTTTCTTGGCGACGCGGGCAGTCATCTGGTCGGTTACCTGCTCGCGGTGCTCGCCATTCTGCCGCATTTTCATACGGCTGCGGAACCGCGCGCATGGGTTGTTCTCAGTCCGTTGCTCATTCTGGCGCTGCCGCTGGGCGACATGCTCTGGGTGGTTCTGTTGCGCTGGCGTCTGGGCAAGCCGTTCTACATCGGCGACAACAACCACCTTTCCCATCGGCTCGTGCGACTCGGATTTTCCAAGCAAAATGCCGTGCTGTTGATCTGGTTCATGGCCGCGCTGATTGGCGCGGTGGTTTTGTTGTAAGTTGCCCAGCCGTCGCGCGCCGCTTCCCTGCTCACCCCGTCCCTGCCGAGCGGCTCCATGTTCGACACTGACAATCCCGCAAAATTCGGTCATAGTTAACCTGAAGGTTGTTCCGGCAACGAAGATTCCGCGCCGTCCGCGCCTTGTTTACACACTTTATGGAAGAGCAAATTTTGAAATTGGTCGGGCGAAAGGATTATCTCCCGTCGAACGTGCCGGAACTCCTTCGCCTGCTGCGCCTGGCTCCGAATCGTCAGCAGGAATTGCAACGCGCGCTTCGCACTCTGGAACAATCGGGACAGATAGCGCGAACCAAAGGCAACCGCTACATCCAGTCGCGCGAGGCGGATCTGATTCCCGGCCGCATTCAGATCAACCGTCAGGGCAAAGGATTCCTGCGTCCGGACGATTCCGCGTTGAAGGAAATCGTCATCCCGGAAGATGCCACTTCAACTGCCTTGCACGGCGATCGCGTCCTGGTGCGGCGCGACGTCAAACCCAAGGGCTTTCGCGCCGACCGCCTGGAACAAGAAACCGGCAAGATCATCCGCATTCTTGAGCGCAAACGCACTCAGATCGTTGGCACACTGCAGCAGACGCGGCAGTTTCTTTATGTGATTCCCGACGACCCGCGCATCCCGCACAACGTTTACGTGCCGCCACCGCGCGATGTTGGCCGTGCGGCGAACATGGGCGACAAAGTAGTCGTCGAGCTGCGCGAATGGGAAACGCGCCACACCAATCCCGAGGGCGAAATCATCGAGGTGCTGGGCGCGCCTGATGAGGAAGGCGTGGACATGCTTTCGGTCCTGCGCCAATACAGCCTGCCCCTGCACTTTCCAAAAAACGTTCTGAACGAAGCCCGCGCGAACGGCACGACCGTCCAGCCGCACGAACTGGCCGGACGCGAAGATTGCCGCCAGCATCGCGTCGTCACGATCGATCCCGATGATGCCAAAGACTTCGACGACGCCATCTGTCTGGAGCGGGTTTCACCGACGGAATGGAAATTGTGGGTTCACATTGCCGACGTCTCACATTACGTCAAACCGGGCATGGCGCTGGACGACGAAGCGCGCGAACGCGGCAACTCCACTTATCTCGTGGACCGGGTGATTCCGATGTTGCCCGAGGCCTTGAGCAATGAACTCTGCTCGCTCAAGCCCAACGTGGATCGATTGACCAAGTGCGTGGAGTTTTTGGTTTCGAACGAAGGTCATGTCCTGAAGACGAAATTTTATCCCGCCGTCATTCATTCCCAGCGGCGTTTCACTTACAAGCAGGTGCTCGCCATCTTGCAAGGCGAACCGAACGACGCCATCGAGCGAATGTTGCACGCCGCCAATGATCTGGCGCAAAAGATTCGGCGGTTGCGCTTCAAGGCGGGTTCGCTGGACCTGGATTTCCCTGAAATGAAAATCCGGCTGGATGAGCGCGGACAGATTTCATGCATTGAACGCATCAAGAACGACGTTTCCCATCAGTTGATCGAAGAATACATGCTGCTGGCGAATGAAGCGGTGGCCGCGCAGTTGATGCGCCAGAACGTGCCCGCCATTTATCGCGTTCACGAAGCGCCGGACGAACGCCGGCTCAATGAGTATCGCGAGGACGTGCTGAGTCATCACATTCCCGTCGGCAATCTGACCAAGCGGCAGGAAGTGCAGAAGCTCTTGCACAAGCTGGGAACGATCTCGATCGGAGCCGCCTTGAAGATCGGCTTCCTGCGATCGCTGATGCGCGCGCGCTATGCCGTTGAGCCGTTGGGCCATTACGGTCTGGCCAAAACGAAGTATGCGCACTTCACCTCGCCCATTCGTCGCTACGCCGACCTCGTTGTGCATCGCGCTCTGTTTCAGAAGAGTCATGGATCGGTGCATTCACTGAAGCAAACCGCGGATCACATTTCGGACACGGAACGGAACTCTGCCGATGCTGAACGCGACAGCAAGGATGTGAAGCTGTATGCCTTTCTGAAAGCGCAGCTCAAGTCCGCGCAACCCAACGTCTATTCGGCGTTGGTCATCGATGTGCGGAACTTCGGTTTCTTCGTCGATGTTCCGGGGCTCGCGATGAGCGGCCTCGTGCATCTCTCCTGCTTGGAAGATGATTTTTATATCTTCGATCCGGCGCGCAATCAGTTGATGGGCCGACGCAGCCGCCGAATCATTCGTCTGGGCGACAAACTGGAAGTTCAGGTCGCCAAGGTGGACAGCTTCAAGAAGCAGGTTGATTTTCGGCTCGCTGGCGGCACGCGCAAGCAACCCCAGCCGCAATCTGGAAAACGCCGCTTTGAGCCGCGCCAACCCAGGAAACAGGAATCTGGCCGGCAGCAAAATCGGCCGCAGCAGAAATTCCAGCCTCGTGGTGGCGGCGGCGGAAAGCGTCAGCGCAACCCGCGCCGTCGCTGAACGCAGAAGTCCTCACGTTGGCGCGAGGCCACATTCATCTGAACCGGATGGTTTCTGGCTGAATCACCATTCGATGAATTGCTTGGCGACTTTTGCGCGCTCGCTTTTGCCCATCAGGTTTCCGAGAAGCGAACGAAAGACGCCCACGCCGCGGACGGCGCTGGCCGAGGCGCATCCGCCCGAATCGCGCCGCATCGTTTCCGCACGCGCCGTCTCGAACCGCTCTGCCTTCGGTAAAATGCACGGACCGGCATGCGCGTTGCGGATGTGTTGGGCGATTTCCGGAAGCGGAAAACTCTTCAGCAGGAAATTCGAAGCGCCGTCTTCCAGTGCCTGGGCTTTCGCCTGACTGTCGCCGAACGTGGTCAGCATCAGCACGTGAGTGGCCGGAGCCAACGCTTTGATCGGAGCGACCGCCGCGATGCCGCCCATGCCCGGCATCCGGACGTCCAGCAAAATAACGTCAGGCGCATCATGAACCAATGCGTCCAGCAGATCTTCAGCGCAGGCGAACTGACGCGAACACTCGAATCCACCTTCCTCCTCCAACAGCATCCCGAGCAGCATGCGGAAGTTTTTACTGTCGTCCACCAACCAGACGCGAATCGGTTTTCCTTCAACGGCCGAACCCACGGACATCGTATTTCGAGGCAGCATGAAAGGTGGAGTTGCACGCGCCATGCCAGCCATTTGCAATCCGCGATCACGTTGATTGCCCAAAGAAACGCGCACTCGGCCAGGGATCACGCGCTGCCGGCCTGCGCTGTTTTGCGCTGCCTGAGTGAATCGAACCATTTCAAACGATATCAATTTCTATTAGCACCGTGGCTTCAGCCCCGTGAACCTGCCGCGCGATTAAACGTCAGCCCTTTAAACGGCTTTCCCCCCGCAACACAAATCCGTTGAAACCGCTGGGGATCGGAAGTCGCATGGTTCACCGGCCTGAAGCCCCGGTGTTAATGAAAATGCGCGGAACGATTTCAGCCCCGTTGGCGCGGGTGCATCCTGACACTGCCCCCGGAGCGCGACCTTCAGGTCGCTTCAATGTGCATTCTGATTGTGTGGAATCATTGCCCTGCGGGTTTGCGCACGTTGAAGCGGCGTAAACGCCGCGCTCCTCCTGCAACGTGAACCGGGGCGGTGTCAGGATGCACCCCGTTGGCCGCCCTGGCCAATTTCGTCAGTTGCATTTTCGGCAGACGGTTCTAATGTTGATCATTCCAGCCAACTGCCTATGAACGATCCCAGTTCAAAAAATGCGGACCGGAAAAGGGTGGAATTGCCACCAACTGGGGAAGTTGCGCTCGTGCAAGGGAAGGGATTCAGATGTTTAGCCTACCGCGATAAACAAGGGAAGTGGAGAGACTACGTGCGACGAAAAGAACTTCCTGATCCGATCACGGTGATCAACACCATTCAAGAGGCCTGAGCGCCTCCGAATCGGACCCGTCCCAAAAACGCCAGAATCGATTCGGTTCTGACGACGCCATTGTTTTGGTCGCTTGGAACGAATGTTTTGCGAACACCCCGGAGCAAGACGAGAACGTTGCCGTCATTGCTTTGAAAACCGGGCGCACAAACAAAAAAAACCGCCCCTCCTTGGGGTGGCGGTTTAGAATCTGTTGGCGGATTAGTTATACAGCATGACCGATGGGTCCCTATGGGGCCAACACCCCATGCCCGAGTGTTCTCCGGCGCACAAAATAGGCGGCTCCACTCAGAGCCGCCCGAACCTAACTAACCACCATTACAAGGAACCACGGGGAGTATTGCCAAAGGGAGCGCCGCTGATAAATGGGGTCTCTACCCTAGAGGGCGGCCTTCGACGACGATTATCTAATACAGGTGTCTGCCGACGCACCCACGGCAACCCTGGGCTGAAGGATTAAACGCCGTTGGCGTTTGATGAAAGGGCATAACCATTCGCGGGCGCGGCTAATCTTCGCCACCACATTCGGCGCGTTGGCGAACAATTCAAATTCTTCGAAAAAGGTTTTTCCATCGTCATGCGTTGGTCCCTTCCTGAATCCCAACGGGATTCCATCGTTCAGCCCAGGGTTGCGGCCCAACCGCTACCCTGGGAACCCGTTCCGCAATGGAACAACCCTGAAAGGGTTGAATCTTCCGCCCGCCAGACCATGCAACCCCGTTGGGGTTGAAATTATTTTGGGTTGTAGACCCAGGGTAGGCGCGTTGCGCCAACCCTGGGCTGAATGATTTTGCCCTTTCAGGGCAACGCGTGGGTTGAATGATGGAATGCCGTTGCGGTTTAGCGATGCGGTCTCCAACTTTCGAACGAGCGCGGAATCCACTCATCGGCACAACGCTTCCATCATCCTACAGAGTCTCCCTCGCGTTCACGCGATTATCGGACGGCGCCCTGCCGCCCTTCACCACCAACGTCCTCAACAGCTTCACGGGCAATCCGAAATTCCCGACGCCGCCCTTCCCCCTTCCGGAGTTTGACGCGGCGATCAGTGACTTCGTGCTGAAGCTGGCGGCGGCCGAAGATGGAACGCGGCGTGACACGGTGGAGAAAAACAACGCGCGGCAGGTGCTGAAAACAAAGACAAAGCAACTGGCCGCGTATGTGCAGAGCCTGGCGGGTGAAGACCTCGCAATGCTACTCTCATCCGGCTTCGAGCCGGTGAGCACCAATCGCGCGCAATTCCCGCTCGAAAAGCCGATCATCGAAACGGTGGAAAACTCGGCCAGCACGCAACTGGCCTTGCGACTCAAGCCGGTGGATACGGCGCGAGCCTTTGAAGTGCGGATCAGTATCGGCGATGGCAGCTGGCAGGGTGTCGGGGTTTTCACCCAGGCCCGGCGCATCGTGCTGACCGGCCTGACGCCGGGAGCCGTTTACAGCATCCAGGTCCGGGCCATCGGCGGCAGCACCGGTGCCAGTGAATGGAGCGATGCGGTTTCGCACATGTCCTTGTGAGGCCGGAATCGGTTTACTTAATTGCACCAAACACGGGACGGAGCCAGCTCCGTCCCTTTTTGTTTTGGATGATAGGAGACGAGGTGACGAGACTCATTTCTCATCGGGCTTTCCGGACGGGACCGAAGACTTTTCTTTGAAACCACAGATGGACGCAGATGAACACAGATCGGCAGGTGTCTGGGTGCTTCTTGCGATCCCCACTCGCTTCAGCACCGGGATCCGCAAGCCCAACGAACCGCAGAAGGCGAGATTTACACCCCCGCAGTTTGTCTTTAATGCTTCACTGCCCGTTTCATCACGTAGTCGTCGGAGGTCATGGCGGCCAACTCCCAGCCTTCGCGCGCCAGACCATTCATCACCACATTCATGTAAAAGGAACGGTCATCTGCGCGATCGGGCCGTTTGAAATTTTTGAGCTGGCCGCCGACAAACTCCACTTCGCCATTGGGCCGGATCACGTGGGTATTGTCCCGCCCGGACCAGCGGATCGTGAGATACTCATAAGGCGCAGGACTGACAATTTGAGGTGCCGGGTCCGCTGCGCTCATATTTAGATCGGCAGTCGCGGCGAACATCGCGATGGCACTGAATAAAATTAGGAATTTCCTTTTCATCTAGATGTGGGGGTGAGGTTCAAGTATTCGGAATGCTGATGAAGGTCGAAGAACATCCTGGCCGGAATGTGGTCTCCTGCTCTGAAAAACCCGTTTGGTGAAAATGTTTTCCGTTGGATGAAAAGATTCGTCGTACCGGACGGCGGATAGGCAGTGAACTGGACTGTGGGACTGCCGGCCCAG
>JBQCEJ010000341.1:0-4561 GCA_051960355.1 Verrucomicrobiota bacterium
TAATCGCGGCTATTGCTCACCGCAATATCAATCGCTCCTTCGACCGAGAGCATGAGTTCATTGGTCTGCGCCCGATTTTCGATCAGTTCAGTCGGCGAGATGGATTGTGGATCGCGCACCGAATACGCCGTGTCGATATTGAAATAATTGGTTTCACCCAGCGTGGTCGCCTCCGTTTTTTCAATCAGCCGATACGCCGCCTTGTCCGTCAAATGGCGGTATTGCGCCGTTCCACAACCGGAAAGGAACAAAATGCCGCCAAGCGCCCAAACGAAAAATAGCGTTGGTCGCGTGCGTAGGAGTTCATCAAAGTAATTCGTCAGATTCAAAAAGGACGGCACTGGCTATCAGCGTGTTACAAATTTTCAGAAACAGTTTTTAAAAAACAGCGGCCAATCAGCGGCCAATTCGCCCGGGAAACACGAGACCAATTACGGTTCCGAATTCTTCCGCAGAAGCTCCATTCGTTGGCACCTGAAAGTCAGCCGAGAGCCGGTGCCAATGGTTGTTTGCTCCCTTAGGCAGCGGCACGGGCTGCGGCCCTAAACACCCACGGAAGCTTGCACCCCGGCGAATGGCAGAAACATCAGCGCAAACTCGACGTTCAGCAGCATGCGCTTATTCACGCCGCCATCTCTGATTTTTAAGGATACGAATCGGAACGACATCCGCAATGACTCTTCACCCATGGCGCCATTTTCAAACCAGCTGTGATTGCGGAAGAAAAAGTTTTGGTCCGAAATGTAAATCACGGAAGCGAGAAGCCGTTTTGGAAAGTCCTTTTGGAAAAGTTCGATTCGCCCACCAGACCAACCTTGGCGAGCCGGGTCATACCGCACTTCGGCATCGCGGGAATCCTGCGCGTGACGAATGCGTCACCGTTCGACCGCAAAACCACGTCGACTGGAAATTGGGGCGTTCCGCGTCTAGACCGCTCGGAAGAGGCGAGGGCGCACAGAACGGGGTCTGTGGCTCCCTTGGCAGTGGCTCGGGCGATTCCACCGCTTTCCCGAAAGCCTTCCCTTTTGGGAACGCTCGTTCCCTTGACCAGTCGGCTTAACTATTCAATGAAACCAATCCCTGCGAGATGGCGAATTTGGTCAGGCCGGCGACGCTGTGGATGCTGAGCTTGCGCATAATGCGTTCGCGATGAGTTTCGACGGTGCGCACGCCGACGCCGAGTTGACAGGCGATTTCCTTGTTGCTCAAACCATCGGCGATGTGCACCAGCACTTCGCGTTCGCGCGTGGTGAGTTGGGTCACCTGGGCGTTGACGGTGCCGGAACCTTTGACGTATTGGTTCAGCGCCGCGCGGGCCACTTCCGGACTGAAGAACGCCTCGCCCTGATTGAGCGCATCGATGGCTTTCAGCAGTTCGTCCGTGCCGGCTTCTTTCAAGACATAACCGCGCGCACCGGACTGGATAATGCGCAGGATGAAATCCGTGTTGCTGTGCATCGAGAGGATCAAGACCTTGATTTTCGGCAATTCCTTGCGAAGCAAATCGGTCACCGCCAGGCCGTTCATGTGCGGCATGTCGATATCCATCAGAATAATGTCCGGCTCGATATCTCGCGCCTTCTTGAGCGCGTCCCGGCCGTCGGCGGCGTCGCCGACAATTTGCAAATGGTCGTGTTGCGCCAGGCATGAAGCGATGCCTTTGCGAACCACAGGATGATCGTCCGCCAATAAAATCTTGATCCGTTTTTTCATTTTGCTCGCCTGAACTGTGTCTTTCGTTTGAAGGACAGACTGGACATGGCCACCCAATCCGCCGATCGGCAATGTTGCCAGCACATTTAAAGCCGTCCCCGGCCTGTTTTTCAGAATCATCGTTTCTGTTTTCATAATTAGAAGGAGTAAGAGGCGCCGATGGAGACCACCGCCGATTCGCTCATGTTGAGGACGGATTGTTTGCCCTTGGCGCGGTTGACCGACTGGCCCGCGCTCAGGAATTGCGCTCCGACAAAGAGACCGACCTGTTCAGTGAGGGCGTATTCCAGGTTGGCACCGACATAACCGCCAACCAGAAACTCTGTATCAGAACTGGACCCGGAATGGTACTCTGTCCCGGTATCGGCCACTGTAACCGTTTCGTTGAACTTGAAATTGATATCGCCGATTGCGAGGTAAAGTCCGCCATTGAACAGCAGTGAAAAGCGATCGTTCAGCGGCACTTCCGCATACGGTCCAAGCCGAAGGCTGAAGATGTCGGCTTCCAACTCACGCTCGCCGATGATGGTATTTTCAGACGAATTGATGACCGTAGTCTGCCGCTGCGGATCCGAACTGATCACCGGCCCCGGCCCCGTGTAAGTGCCGGCGTAAGGCGCATCCGGCAAGGTGACACCATCCGGCACCGCAAACGAGTCGGTAATTCGATTCACCGTGGCCGTCAAACGGCGGCTGTCCTTGATCGAAAGGTGAGTATAGCCCAACCCGCCTTCCACACCGAAACGCCACGAACCTTTTTGGAACAACTCGCGATCGTACGAGATTTCGAAACCATGCTGCGGATCATCGGAATTATCCTTTGAACTCGCGGTCGCCGGCGAAGACGAACTGCTCAGGGTCAAAGCGCTTCCTTGATCAGCGCCTGGGCTGTTATAGCCGTAATACCAGGTCGTGTTTTCGTAGCCGGGGCCGTGATTGTTGCCGGTCGAATCCACTCCGACGTACCCGCCATTGTCATAAGTGCGGGTCGTGTGACCGGCGTAGGAATTCGGGTCTGAGGCGCTGCTCAGGCCGCCGAGTTTTTTGAAATCCGCAGTGATGTTCAAGCCCATCCGGTAGCTCAGGTTGAAGCGGCTCAGGGGGCGCGGCTTCAAGGTTTCCAATTGCACCGGTTGAACCGGATCGTTGTCCACCGGCGCAACCGTTTGGCCTTGAGCGGCGGCCAGGACACAAACTGCCGAAGAGGCGATCCACTGTTTTGTCATGCGATGTTTCATAGTTCGCGCTTTAAAAGGAAGATTAAGGAGTCACGATCACTCGATAGAACCGCATGGCAGCGGCGGAAGGCAGGCTCTCGGTTTTGGGTTGGCCGTTATCCAGCCAGATCACCTTGGTGCCCGTGCCGTCCACGGGCGCGTCCACTGTTTTCCAGGTTTTCAGATCGCTGCTGTACTGGATGAAGTATTTACCGCCCACCTGCGTGGCGAATTCCAGGAGGAACGTCCCGTCGGGTTTCATCAGGCTGCGATTGATATTCACGCCCAGTCCCAGAACGGTGGTATTACCGCCGTTGTTCGCCGGCACAATCACAGCGACCAAGGTCGGATTGGGTGTGCCGCTGGTGGTCAGATGATATTCAATCACCAGGTCCAAATAGCCGCCCGCAGGAATCGCCGTGAGCGACTGAACATAAGGAACGCCGTTGGTGCTGCCGGTCGCGTTGTAAACCGTCGTGGAGCTGTTCAGTCCGTAGATGTAAAGCCGGATGCCGTCAATGATCGATACGGTCGGATTGCTCACGCGCACCTTCTGTTCATACAAGCCGGTTTGAGGATTGAATTTCAGAGCGCCTTGAAGCACCAGTGGCAGTTGATCAATCACCGTGATGCTCACCGGAGCCGAGGTGGAACTGAGGCCGCCATTATCGGTCGCTTTCGCGGTGAACGTATAGGTGCCCGGGACCAGATTGGTCAGGCTGAGCACGTAAGGATTTCCATCCGTAGTTTGTCCCAGCAGGATGTCGTCCCGGAAGAATTCGACGTTCGTCACTGTGCCATCGAGATCCTGAGCGTTGGCCGTGAGGGCAAAGCTGGCCGGGAAAGCGAACACCGCACCATTGGTTGGATTGCTGATGCTGACGGTGGGCGCGACATTGATGTGCAAGGACGCGCTGTAATTGGTGGAGGTGCAGGCGCCGGACACTTCCACGGTGTAAGTGGCTTCGTCCCCTGCCCCCACGTTGGTCAAGATCAGAGAGTTTTGTGTCTCGCCGCCAATCCATTCGCCGTTTTTCTTCCAAGCGTAAGTGAACGGTCCGGTGCCGGAAACCGTGGTGCTGAACACCGCAGTCTCTCCTGGGTTGCGAACCAGGTTTGCCAAGGGCGAGGCCGTCGTCGTTTCATTCACCGACAGAATCGCCGTATTGGTTACACTGCCACACGCACCGTTCACGATGATTGAATAAATTCCTGCGTTTTCAGCGCTGACACTGTTCAAGGTCAAGCTGCTGCCGGTTTCGTCGAGAGCGGTGTTGCCTTTGAACCAGGCGTAGCTGAACGGTCCCGTGCCGCTCGCAACCGTGCTGAACACAACCGTCGTTCCCGGACAGTTGGTCTGGCTGACCAGCGCTGTGGCGCTGACTGGCGTGTTCACCGACAAGTTCGCGCTGTTCGTCACCGAACCGCATGCACCGCTCACAACCACCGAGTAAACTCCAACGTTTTCAGCGCTGACGCTGTTCAAAGTCAGGCTGCTACCGGTTTCACCCAGAGCGGTGTTGCCTTTGAACCAGGCGTAACTGAACGGTCCCGTGCCGCTAGCGACCGTGCTGAAGACAACCGTTGTTCCCGGACAGTTGGTCTGGCTGACCAGCGCTGCGGCGCTGACT
>JBQCEJ010000342.1:0-5734 GCA_051960355.1 Verrucomicrobiota bacterium
GATGACAATGCGCTGCGCCTTGGTGATCGCCGCGTCGATGCCTCCCATTTTGCGGACGTAGATAAAGCCATCGTCGTTGATGTAGTTGACGGCCATGGCGATCTCGTCGGCATGTGCCGCGAGCATCAGCCGAGGCGAACCGCCCTTGTTCAAGACCGCGACGCAATTGCCGTAAGCGTCGGAAAAGGTTTCCTCGGCAAACGGTTTTACGTAATCGAGCCAGACACGTTGGCCGCGGACTTCATGGCCGGTCGGGCTGGGAGTATTGACGAGAGTTCGGAGAAAGTTCAGCGATGATTCACGCATGACCGCAACCTAGTTCGCGCAACCTGAAACCAAAAGTAATTTCTGAAGGCTTTCTCGCAGCTGCAACAGAATGGCCGACACCCAAACCCACTGGCCCTTTTCCCTGGTGAAAGTGACTCCCAAGGAAGGGATCAGCAAAAAGCCTTCATTGTTTGCTGTTTCCTCGAGTCGAGATGGCGTCCTTTAAGCGCCTCAGTTCGTCCCCCAAATCGGAAAAGATTCGTTGGTTCTGCTGTAGTTCATCACGGGTGAAATCACGAGCCAAGACGGCTGCTTTTGATTTTGCCACACTCGATCCCCGATCTTCAGCGATTCGAAACCACACCCACGCTCGAGCAGAGTCTTTGGTAACATTCTGTCCTGACGCATACATTCGTGCAATGTGCTCACAGGCACCGGAGTCATTGTGATCGGCGGCTCTCAAATACATTGATAGTATCAACCGAAACTCCTGGCTAAATGAGTTCCGGTATTCGGGATGATGGGAAACATGGCTGTCCGGACCCGCCAAAAATACCGCGTTGGTGGCTTGATCTGAGGCAGCATGCAGCGGATCGAGCAGTTCAAACCCCTCCACTCCCGCGGTTCCCGCACGGCAATACCACTGAGCCGCTGCAGCCAGGTCTTTGGGAGTTCCAAAACCGTATTGATATCGAAAGACCACTTTGGAATAGGCAATCCTTGCAGCATACTCGTCATCTCCCGGTGCGGTGGCAATGTGCTGCCAGATCCGAATGGGCGTTTCGTTTACGCTTCTCGGCTCACCCACACCGCTTTCGTACAACTCAGCCAGAGTGCGCAAAGCCTCTAGACCACCGTTATCGGCTGCCAGACGCATCCATTTCAATCCAATCTCCTCATCCTGCTCCAATCCGTTCCCTTTGAGATAACAATTCCCCAGGTACTGCTGTGCCGCTGGCTCATTGCGCTCGGCTGCACGCCGGTACCATTTCACCGCCTCAAACAAATACCGTTTACGGGCGGGATTGGAGGCATCCTCGGGAGCGGGATGTTCAAACAAATATCCCAGCTCGCATTGCGCGCTCGCATTTCCAGCCTCTGCGGCTCGGATCAACCATCGCTTTCCTTCTTGGAAATTCTTGGTGCCATCCGATCCAAACCGATACATCAGATAGAGCTTGAACATCGCATCCGCTCGACCGTGGTCAGTAGCTTTCTGAAGCCATTTCAAAGCTGCCACAGGATCGCCTTCCTGTTCGGAAAGCAGCCCCAGGCGGAATTCTGCCAAAGCATCTCCGTGCTCGACTCCTTTTTCAAACCAGCGATGTGCTTCCGAAGGATTTTGCTGCACGCCCAAACCATCGAGATACATTTGCCCGATGGCCGCGAAGGCGGGCGGATGTCCACGCTCAGCGGCCTGTTGATAGAAATTCATTGCCTGATGGTAGTCGCGTTGTACCCCGTTGCCGTTCCGATATAAGTTGCCGAGAAAAGTGAGGGCCGGCACATAGCCGAGCTCCGCAGCCTGGCGAGCGTGAAGCACGGTTTTCGACAGGTCTCGAGGCACTCCCTTTCCAACTTCATACACAATGGCCAAGTTGTTCAACGCGGGTGAATACCCGGCATTGCCGGCTCGCACGTACCAGCCGATGCCGCTGACCGAATCCTGACCCACCCGATGTCCTTCGGTGAGACAATACCCCAAATAATGTTGTGCGGTCAGTTCACCACCCTCAGCTGCCTTTTGCACAGCCTCCCATTCCGTCGCGTCCCATCGGGCCAGGACATCTGACAATTTCGGCCAACGGGGTGGTGCGTTGGTGATTGTTTCCGCGACAATCGAAGCCGCTGCAATGCACAATATGAAAACCCAAAGTCCGCTGCGGGACAGTAGGCTGATCGATCCGAATGCGGGGTTGGGCGTCTGCGAAATGAGTTTATTCATTTGGCTCGAGTGCTTGAGTTGGTTGAAGAGTTTGAGAAATCCACCACTGATGCACTTTTTCCGGCAGAACTCTGAGGAGAACTTCCAAGCGTGGCGGTGGGACGTGATACCCAGCCGTTCTTCAACTCAGATTTAGGGATCAGCCAGTGCCCGGGGGAACTCGTTGAAATAACGACCAGTCTTTCATCGTGCGCCAGCAATATCAGACCTTCCAGGCAAAATGGCGCGGAGTATTGACAATCGGCAAAATCAAATGGCTGGCCTTCTTTTTGGAGTGTCACAGGCACCTGCAGGCAATTGGTTCGGTCAGACTCGAATTTCAGCAAAGTTGCAGTGCGATTGTCTTGGAACTTGATGGGTTCGCTGTTAGGCACATTCCAAGGCGCAACCCGGGGGTGCAACATCCAAACCGACGAGCCATCGGGCACAATCGTCGGAATCTCCATGCGAAAACGCTCAGGCCACACCCACCGAGGCTTCCCTAGCGTTTGGTCAATGAGCAAACCTTTCGGCTCAAACTGATTGGTTTGTTCCAAAAGCAATTCTGGAGATGACTTGTCGTTCCACATTGCTACAAGCCGGTGCCGCGCGAGCAAACCGTGTGAGAGCCATTGAACACCGGCACTTGTGCAATAGACTGCCGTGTCTCTTTCGTTTTCCATGGCGGGCCCCACCCGGCTTGACCATTTGCGTCCGACTGGATCATAGGCAAAAAGACGGTCTTTGAGGAAAACGCCCAATAATCCATCGGCACGTGCGAATACACGGGCACTGCCATCCCAAAGAGTGTCGAGTTCGTGAACCGGGGGACGTCGTCGAGAGCTGGCGAGCACTTCAACGGCTCCGGAATCAGGATTGAATTCCAAGAGGCTGCTGCCGGCAGGAAGAATCCCGATGCCGCCGGTGGAAAGATAAAGTCGCCCGTTCAATCCGGTGATTTTCGCCGGACTGTCCAGAGGCGCCGTGGTTTCCTGCCATTTATTCTCACTTAAGCGAAATCGCATCAATTTTTGACCCACGCACACGTAGATCGAGTCCTCCAGAATCTCGAAAGTGGAAATGCCCACTTGATCCGCATCGGGTGGGAATGGAATTTCAATCGTTTCACCTGAAAGCACATCGATCCGAACGAAGAATTTGGGATCCAAGTCTTGGTCATAATAGCAAATGGACGCCCAAATCGCCCCCTTGCGAATAACTGCTTCTCGAATCGCGACGCTGGCAGCCCCGCCAACCTGAGGATGCTTCAATCCCCAACTGACATAGGAAGGCACAAAGGGCGTTTCGGCTGGCCAGGGCTCTATCGCGGGAGCTTTCCGGTGAGGCAGCTCAGCCTTCCCGGCTCTTTCTTTTATTTCGGCCACAATGGCCCTGAACTGTGGTTGCGCTGGCTGGATTCGTTTTTGAAATTCCTCAATAGGAATCAACAATGCCCGGGCTTCTGCCGGCGAATAGGAGTTGTGATTACGCTGAAAAAGAAAATAAAAAAGTTGGTCCTCATAGACGGATGCACTCTGTAAATAATCCATTCGGATTTCCTGAACCCACTTCAAGAACGGCTCGTATTCGAACCGCTGGTTGGTGTCAGCCTGGTAATATCTGCGCTCCCACAAAGCTGCTTCAGCCCTTGGAAGAAGAGTCCTCTTTCCCGGATGCGCGAGCACGTATCGGCGATTTTCCCAAATCTCGTTGAAAAGCGCCTGAGCGCAATCCTCTATCAGCCCTTCCGCTTTGTCCGGCGTCCGCAGCAATGCGAGAAATCTGCCTTCCAGACGAAGATCAACATTGGTTGCGAGGCTGAGTTCTTCGACAAACTGGCGTAGCACTTCCGGAACTCGTTGCCGGTCTCGTCCCCGCCATCCGACAACCCGCGGCAGCCGATATGGTATATAGTTTTGCTCCAGAAGGCTCTTTAGCCCCGGCATACCGTCCTCAGGTTTCTCCTGCCAAAGGCCTCCCTGATCCCACACAGTTGCTTCCAAAGTCTTTTTGGCTTCCGTGCTCTCATCGGCACTCCACCCCTCATATTTCGGCATGGGCCTCTTTGGTGTCGTGGAGGCAAGGCGCTGCAGGCATCGCTCCGTTTCCCGAGCACGGCTGCGAAGTTCTGCGAGCAAAGTTTCATTGCCCTGCCGTAATTCCACCAGCTTGTAGAACCCGTCGAGATACGTTCCCACCTGCTGCAAAGACCGTAATCCCACCGCAAACCACTCGGAATCCGCAGGCATGTCTGTCGCGGATTCACAAAACAGTTCCAGCGCCCGGGTGGCCGCAGTGAGCTTCGCCACATCTTGGAACCCGGGCACCGTGCGTTCCCGGGTATTCATGATCGGAGCGACGTCGGGCAGGAGACTGTCTGCGTAACTTCGAATGCGGAGAATGACCGCCTCGTGGCTCCGGGCACCAAGAGCCCACGCTGATTCCGACGCCGCCTGCGCCCGATCAAAGAGCCGCGATCGCAGAGCCCATTTGGCTTCGTCCAGATATTCATTTGCTTCCTGTCCAGAGTTCCACGGCATCGCAGTGGGAGCCAGTTTCAGATGCTCCAAAATCTTGCCGGTAACCAGTTGAATCACGGCAGCTGGATTCGTTCGAGCCCCACTGACCTCGATCAGCATCGGCCTGGCCTGGCCAACGGGCTGCAAACGGGCGCTGACGGTAACCCTGTCTTCGGAAAAAGAGTCCCGATCAATTATTCCATCCAAGAGGTAACAACCATTCCAAAAGGGTTCTTCATCAATTCCTCCAATCTGCTTTTCTGTCAGGAGCGACTGCATCTTCTGCCGTTCCAAAACAAAGATTTCCCGTTGATCGGCCAACTGATCAAACAAAAGAGCCGTTAGTTGCCTTTCCAATTCCGGCGCGCCCGAAAATGAAACCGCAGCGCGCAGATTCACGATAGAAATCGGTACTGCCTCTTTCGGGGACACGGTCAGCTTGGGAAACAAATTTTTCAAATGCCCGGCCAACCCAGTGGCCCATTGTGAGGCGTCCCCCGCCACCAAGGGCGTTACCACACTCGTCAGCACAACGCCCGGACGGACGGCGACCAGTCGAACCCGCAGCTCCGGTTCGGTTCCACCTGCTCTATTTTCCTTTTCCAGCAAAAGCAAACCATCTGCGCCGAGCACCTGACCCAGGTTCAGGAAATTCCGGTTCACGTCTGAAAGCACCTGCTCACGGTAAACCTTTTCAATTTGAGACCGTTCGAGCAACTCCAAGTCATTACGCTTTGAAAGCTCAGATGCGAGCACGTCTCCCGCGATAGTTATTGCAGGATCGTCCACCACTATAGCCAGTCGAGCCCGTTGCGCATTGGTTTGCGCACTGAGCGGCGAATCCATCAGGAGAAGCAGTGGAATCGTGCCAAGAAGCTTGAGCATTTTAGATCGCATGTTCATAGGATTTCCAGTGGCTTGGGCCGGATGCGCAGGAGGCAGCGGCGCGAGCTTGCCTCGCGGCCAACCTCCAGAGCTGGCCCCCGCCAGCATCGTATGCTCCTGCGCATCCACCCGCACCTTT
>JBQCEJ010000343.1:0-8057 GCA_051960355.1 Verrucomicrobiota bacterium
GTGGCAATCGCCCGCGCCCCAGTGGTGGTGGCGGCGGTGGAGGCCAGTTTGGACAACAGCGCGGTGGCGCTCCGGGCCGCGGCCCGCGTCGTGAAGGGGATCAACGCCCGTCTTTCAATCGCGATCAGCGCGGACCGCGCCGGGAAGAAATCCGTCGTGAACCCCCTCCCGCGCCGGTCGAAGTCAACGTTGCGTTCATTCCCGAAGAAGTCGGCGTCGAATCTCTGGCCCGCCAGATCAAGATGACCGGCCGCGCTTACCCGTTGTTTGATATTGCCCGCCTCATCCTGCAGAAGCCGGAACGTCACTCGATCACGTTCAGCGTTCGGAAAAAAGACGGCCAGGTTGTCCAGCCCCTCTTCGTCTGCGCGCTCGACGAAACGCTTTGGTTGTCCGAAGAAGCTGCGATCGGCCACGTCCTCAAAAATCATTTTGCCACATTTTATCAGGCCGAACGCACCGCCACCGAACCGCCGAAAGGCAAATACACGTTCGTCGCCCAGTGCGGCATCAGCGGCGTCGTTCTCGGGCCACCCAATCACCACGATTATCAGAACCAGTTGCGCAAGCTGCACGCGGAACGTTTCTCGCGCATGCCTTTCGACATGTTCAAATCGCGCGTGAAGATTGTCCGCGACGAAGAGGTCATCAAGAAATGGACCGATGACCAGAGCTGGAAGACGGAGTTCGTCTGCTTGAATGTGCCGGAGGCGTTGCGATTGGCGTCGCGCGAGGCGGTGGACCAGCATTTCCGCCAGACGCACAAGGAAACAATCATCAAGTCAGTCGAGTCGCACACGCTGAGCGGCGTGGCGGCCCGCGGCTTACGCAGCCCGGAACTCTCGCGTCTCGTGCGCGACGCTTGGGAAGATCAACGCCGTTTTCCGCTGCAACTGGCAACCTTGCTCAGCCAGAAATTTGCTTCCCACGGCCTGCAATTCTTCAAGGTCAACAAAGCGATCACGCATGTGTCCGTGGCCCGTCCGCACTTCCTCGATCTCGAAGTCACCCCGGTTTCCGAAGGCATTCGCCAGATCGTGAATTTTATCAACGCCACTCCGAAATGCACGCGGCGGAAGCTGCTGGAAGCCCTCGCGCCGGTTCCCAAGGCGGCACCGATTCAAGCTCCCGAACCTGCCGCTGCTGGCGCGGAAGCGACTTCAACGGCCGCTCCGGCAGATGCGTCGGCACCGACTCCGGAACAGACTGCGGTCATCTCGGATCTGCACTGGCTCATTCATCAGGGTCACGTGATCGAATTTGCCAACGGCATCATGGAAACGGCGAAGAAGCCCTTGCCCAAGCCGCCGAAGCCCGCCAAGGCTCCCGCGAAAGCTCCTGAACAACCGGCTGGAGCGGTCGTTGAAACTGCGGCGGCCGCGGTTGAACCCGCTGCCGTTCCCGACCTCAGCTCGGAACAGGAAACGTCGGAACTGGCCCCCGAAACGCCCGTCGAGGCGACTCCGGAAACGCCGACCGAGCCGGCGTCATCCAACGAACCTCAGGCCTGATCGCATCTCAGCGTTTTCAAGCGACGCCGCGACAATCTAGTCGCGGCGTTTGCGTTCCAGCCTCATGAAATGAAACTTTTGACCTCACGCGCTCACGTCGAAGCTGCAACATTTCAAACGGCGTTGACGCATTCCGATCGCTGGACCACGCTAACGCCGGTATGGAACATCTGACGCTTAAACCCGCGGAACTCGCGGCCTTTATTGATCACACTTTGCTCAAGCCCGACGTTCGGGCCGAAGACATCGAACGGCTTTGTGATGAGGCGCGCGTGCACAAATTCTACAGCGTCTGCGTTAACGGCACGTGGGTCAGCCACGCCCGCTCGCTCCTGGAAGACACTGAAATCAAAGTCGTTGGCGTGGTCGGATTTCCGTTAGGCGCCAGTTCGGACGATGTAAAACGTTTTGAAGCGGAAGCGGCGGTTGACGATGGCGCTCACGAGATTGATGTCGTTTTGAACATCGGCCGGCTCAAGGACCGCGCGGATTCCTACGTGCTGCGCGAGTTGCGCGACGTGGTGGAAGCGAGCGACGAACGCCCGATCAAGGTCATCATTGAAACGTGTCTGCTGAATCAGGAAGAAAAAATTCGGGCCTGTAATCTGGTGCTGGAAAGCGGAGCGCAGTTTGTGAAAACCTCCACTGGCTTCAGCACAGGCGGCGCGACTCTGGAAGACGTGAAGCTGTTGCGCGAGACCGTTGGTCCGAAGTTCGGCGTGAAAGCCTCGGGCGGGATTCGCGATTTGAAAACTGCGCTGGCCCTGATTGAGGCGGGCGCAGACCGCCTGGGAACGTCAGCCGGCGTCGGCATTCTGCAAGCGCTGTAGCGCGTTACGATTTCAAGGCCGCCATGACCGAAGCCATTTGCAATGCGGTTTGGGCGGCTTCCATTCCGCGATTGTGCTTCTTGTCCTGACAGCGAATGCGCGCCTGCTCCTCGTTTTCCAGCAACAACACTTCATGGATGACCGGCACTTCGGTTTCCAATTGAATCTCCATCAGCGCCCGGCTCACGGCATCGCCGATGTGCTGAGCGTGAACCGTTTGGCCGCGCAGGATGACGCCCAGGCAAATGATCGCCGAGAATTTGCGGCTCCGCGCCAGTTTCACGGTGACCACGGGCACTTCATAAGCGCCCGGCACTCGCACAATTTTCACGACTGCTCCGGCTCGTTTCAATTCTGCCTTGGCGGCGATCAACATTGAATCGACGTAGAGCGCGTTGTATTGCGAGGCGACAATCGCGAAGGAACCTTGCGCGCGAGCGGCTTGAGTTTTTTGAATGGCTCTTAGCATTACCGATTTAGTTTCCGAGGTTCAAGGTGTGGATCGCGGTCAGCTTTAGCAAGCCGGCAGCAATTCTCACTTTAGGGAGCGCGGGATTCACCCCGCATCAATCTTCCGATTTTCGAAAGCGTCGGAATATAAGAAACCGCTCGTATTCTTCCACATTGAAGCGGCGTGAACGCCGCGCGCCCGGCGCAAAGTGCGAATCGCTGGCAAGCCGGAGGGCTGACTTGATTTATTTTCAAGGTGCAATACGCTCATGCGCCCTTGGATGCTTTCATTTTATGCAATTGAACAATGACGAAATTCGCCGGTACTCGCGCCACTTGATTCTGCCGGAAGTCGGTTTGGCTGGCCAAAAGAAAATTTGCTCCACCAGCGTCCTTTGCATCGGCGCGGGCGGACTCGGCTCGCCCATCGCGATGTATCTCGCGGCGGCCGGCATTGGCAAGCTGGGCATTGTCGATTTCGACACCGTCGATTATTCCAATTTGCAGCGCCAGATCCTGCACACGGAATCCGATGTCGGACGTTCCAAAGCGGAATCCGCCCAGGAAACCATCAAGGGCCTGAACCCGAATGTCGAAGTCGTCCTGCACAAGACTCGGATTACCAGTGAAAACGCGATGGACCTGATTCGGCCCTACGACATCGTGGTGGACGGCACGGACAATTTCCCGACGCGCTATCTGACCAACGACGCCTGTGTGTTGCTGAAGAAGCCCAATGTTTACGGCTCGATTTTCCGGTTTGAAGGCCAGGCCAGCGTTTTTGCGCCGCATCTCGGCGGGCCTTGCTATCGCTGTCTTTATCCGGAACCGCCGCCGCCGGGAATGGTGCCGAGCTGCGCGGAAGGTGGCGTGCTGGGCGTGTTGCCGGGGATCATCGGCTGCATTCAAGCAACGGAAATTCTCAAGCTCGCGCTGGGCCAAGGCAGTTCGCTGATCGGTCGCTTGATGCTCTTCAATGCGCTCGACATGAAGTTCCGCGAACTCAAGCTGCGCAAAGATCCGGCTTGCCCGATTTGCGGCGAAAACCCGACGGTCAAGGAATTGATCGATTACGAAATGTTCTGCGGCATCACCCCCGAACCGGCCGAACCAGTCGGCAATCCGGACGAAGTGACCGTTCAGGACATGAAGAAGGCGTTGGATAATCCGAGCCTCGGCATCAAGGTCATCGACGTGCGCGAAGCCGACGAATACGAGATCGCCAAAGTGGACGGCGTGCCGTTGCTGCCGCTGAGCCAGATTGCGCAGCGGTTCACCGAGCTTGATCCGAACCAGCAATACTATCTGCACTGCAAAGCGGGCGTGCGCTCGATGAAGGCACTTCAATTCCTGCGCGAGCAAGGTTTCAAATACCTCAAGAGCGTCAAGGGCGGCATCAGCGCCTGGTCCGACGAGGTTGATCATAACGTGCCGAAGTATTGATTCGAGCAACGGCCAGACAGGCTATGCTCACCCAAGAACGATCTGAACGCCCGGGCTTAGCAGTTGCCCCGGCGCAGGCCCTGCGGCATTGTAGCGTCGAATGACTCCCCGCCGAGTCCAGGAAGCGTCGTTGCGGCCGGATCGTCTTGATACTTCAAGATTGCTCTGGGCCATCGTCCTTTCTCTGGTGTTCCACGTACTTTGTTTCGGCGGCTATAAGCTGGGCAAAAAGTTCGATCTCTGGGAAAAGCTGCGACTGCCGGCTTGGACGCAAAAGTCCAAGCTAATGACTTCCGTCCTGGAAGAGCAGAAGCGATTGCAGCAGCAGGAGCCGCCGCTGATGTTCGTGGATGTGAATCCCAGTCTGGCCACGCCCGAGCCGCCCAAGGATGCGAAGTTTTATTCCAACAAGAATTCGCAAGCCGCCAATCCCGAGTCCGACCAGGAGCAGGACCTTCCGAAGATTACCGGCAAGCAGACCGACATCGTGAAAGCCGAGGATGTGAATCGGTCGAAGTTCGATCGCCTGCAACCCACCATTCCTCGCGCCGAAAGGGAAGAGCAACCCGAGCAGGCCAAGCCCAAGACAGCGCAACCGGCTGGCGATCTGGCGTTGGCCAAACCCGAGGCGCAATCGCGCAAGGACACCGGCACAGCCGAGCGAGCGCGACCCCGGACCATCAAGGAAGCGATGATGCGCCAGAACCGCAACCAACTGGCCGGGCAAAAGATGAAACAGGAAGGCGGCGCGAAACGCCGTCTGGAATTCACCTCCTTGGATGCGAAGGCAACGCCCTTTGGCGATTACGATGCCGCGTTTATCCAAGCCGTTGAGCAACGCTGGTTCGACCGCCTGGATCAGCTCAGCTTCGATGGCTATCAACGGGGCAGGGTTGTGCTGCGTTTTCATCTGAATCATGATGGAACGATCACGCACATGGAAGTGGTGGACAGTTCCGTGGGCGTGACTCTGACGCTGGTCTGCCAGCAAGCCGTCACCGATCCCGCGCCGTTTGACAAATGGCCGCGCGAGTTGCGTCTGATGGTGGAAAAAGATTATCGCGAAATTCAATTCGCGTTTTATTACAATTGAGCCGGCACGAACCGAATCTGTTGAAGGAACATCATGGAAGTCGTCGTTTACATATTGCTGATCATCACCTCGATCATTGGTCTGGCGTTCATTATCGAACGCGGCATCGCGCTGCGCTGGAATAAAGTGGTGCCGCCCGAAGTGATCGCTGCAGTGGAATCCTGCCAAACGGCTGAAGATGTCCCGATGCTGAAACGCGTTTGCCATAGCCAGAAATCGCCTTTGAGCCGGCTGTTGCTGCTCGCGACGGAACACCTGACCTGGCCGAAGATCGACAATGTGGAAGCGATCCAAACCCGCGCGCGGTATGAAATCGTGAAGCTGGAGCGCGGCCTGGTCGTCCTGGAAATCATCGTCGGCATCGCGCCGCTGCTCGGCCTGGTGGGAACGATTATCGGCATGATGGGCGTGTTCGGCGATGTCGGCCACGCGGGCCTGACCGATGCCGCCAAGCTCGCGCAGGGCATTGCGCTGATTCTCTGGGCGACGCTGGTCGGATTGTTGATCGCCATTCCTTCGCTGATTTTCTGGAGCTATTACACGAAGAAAGTGGAAATGTTGGCGGTCGAAATGGAAACGCTTTGCGATGAATTCATCCGCCGGCAATACCGCGAGCCGGTTGCGAAATAGCCATGCATTTTTTCGTCCGCAAACGAAGACAGACGCCCGCGGTGATCATCGTCGCGCTGATTGACGTGCTGATCGTGCTGCTGATTTTCCTGGTGGTGACCACGACCTTCAAACAGCAACCGGCGCTCCGCCTGGCTTTGCCGGAATCGTCCCAGGCGCAGAAATCCCGCGCGAGCGAGACGGCTCCGCAGATTGTCAGCATCGATGCCAAAGGCGTTTTGCGCTGGGGATCGGACGCCTTGCCAGTGACGGAAGAACGTCTCAAGGAAGAATTGGTCAGAACCGTCGCAAAAACTCCCGATGTCCGGCTGGCCATCAGCGCGGACAAAGACGCGCCGTTCGGGCAGATCATTAAGGTCATGGATGCGGCCAAGGAAGCGAAGATCAAGATGGTGAATGCGTTCACCAAAGAGGCGGCTCACCCGTAGCTTCTGTGGTTTGGAACTGAGCCGCCGAACTCTTCGGACCCACGAATTCTCTGTGCGCTTTCAGCCCTGACCTGCGGTGTCGGTCAGGTGTTGCTTGGCCCAGGCCAGCGCCTCGTCTGCGGTTTTCAGTTCATCCTGCAATTGCTTCTCTCGAATTTCGGCCAGCAATGCACCGATCGCGGGACCGGGCTTCGCGCCCAAAGCCATCAGATCATTTCCGTTCAGCAGCGGCGGGATGATTTCGGGTTGTTGATCCAACTGGCGCGCTTGTTCCTCCAAAAAATCGAAAATGTCCAGACGCTGATGGGAACCCAGGCAATCCAACCGATGTAACTGGATTTCGAGCGGGAAGGTTTCCCGCATCAGCAATCGACGCAACGTGGATTTGCGCATCTGCGGCGCGTCCTTGAACTGCATGTGACAGCGCACGGCGGTGACAATCGCCTCGATTTGTTTGCGAGGGAAACGCAGTCGCTCCAGAATTTTCTCGGTCATCACGGCGCCGACCCGCTCGTGTTCGTAGAAATGAATGTGGCCGGTTGCGGGATCTCGCGAAGCGGTGACGGGCTTGGCGATGTCGTGCAGCAACACCGCCCAAGGAAGCAGCGGATCGCTCTCTTCGGGGAGTTGCCGCAGCATCGAGAGCAGGTGATTGAAGACGCTGCCTTCCGGATGATAATCCGGTGACTGCTCGCAGTCGATGGTTGCCGCCAATTCAGGCAGAACTTCCTGGAGCAATCCGCTTTCATTGAGCAATTGCAACCCGCGCGCGGCGTGCGGGGGGCGAAACATTTTCAACAGTTCATCGCGAATGCGTTCCGCGCTGATCGCTCGAATGCGGGGCGCTGTGGCGCGAATGGCGGTGAAGGTTTCCGGTTCGATTTGAAATTCCAGTTGGGCGGCCAAGCGCACGGCGCGGAGCAATCGCAGATGATCTTCGGCAAATCGCTCCGCCGGCGAGCCGATGGTTCGAATGAGCTTGGCGCGAAGATCTTTCTCGCCGCCAACCCAATCGTGCAGTTCCTTTCGAACTGGATCGTAGAACAGTCCGTTGACCGTGAAATCCCGGCGTTGCGCATCCGCCCGGGCATCACCGAACGTGACCTGTTCGGGCCGTCGGCCGTCCTGGTAATCACCTTCGGCACGGAAGGTGGCGACTTGAAACGGATGATTATCTTCCATCACAACGACCACGCCAAACTTGCGGCCGACGGGAATGGTGCGTTTGAAAACCTGCTCGATTTGTTCCGGCAGGGCCGAAGTGACGATGTCGTAATCGCCCGGCTCGCGGCCCAACAAAAAATCGCGAACACAGCCGCCGACCCAATAGGCGGCAAATCCGGCGTCCTCCAACCGCTGCACTATCCGGATTGCTGTGGAACGCATGAGTTACGATTAGCCGCTTCCGGGCTGAATTCAAAATGTAAAAAATCAGGCGAGAGAAACGCACATGGCCCGGCGGCGATTTGCCGGAGCGCTCAACGAACTGGAGGGAACCGTTGAAAAGCCGTTCCGATCGAGGACCAGAGGGCTACTGCGATTCTTCTGATGCGGCCGCAGCCGCGTCCTGAGCAGCGGCTTCCAGATTGGCGTAGTGCACGCCGAGATTGTGCTGGGCGGTTTTGTCGCCTTGCCGTGCGGCGCGAATGAACCATTTCACGGCTTCCTGCAT
>JBQCEJ010000344.1:0-5864 GCA_051960355.1 Verrucomicrobiota bacterium
GTGCGGCCGGGCCTGTTCCGGCGCGGCGCGACGCTCAACGGCATCGCGCCGTTGCCGATCTCGCCGCGGCAGCGGTTGGACGACGTTCTGAACGCGATCTCCGGACTGCCGTTCAGCCGGACGGACTGCGCGCTGCCGATGCTGTGGGCCGCCCGCAACGAGCTGAACGTGTCGGCATTTATCACCTACACAGACAGTGAAACGTGGGCTGGCAACATCCATCCGGCGCAGGCGCTGCGGCAGTATCGCAGCGAGTTCGTCGGTGACGCGAAGGCAGTCGTTGTGGGCATGACCTCCAACGGCTTCACACTCGCCGACCCGAACGACCGCGGCATGTTGGACGTGGTCGGCTTCGACACATCTGTGCCGGCAGTAATCGCGAACTTTGTTCGCGAATAGCGAACGGTTCAAAGACGCCAAAAGAGGCAAAACAGCAACGCGGGCGGAGCGAAAGTCTCCGCCCGCTCTTTCAAAATTCTCTTCAACTCAAAGATGAAATACTCCGACTGCGAAACCAACCGGAGTCGTGTAAACTCGTTTACAGTATGAACGCGACAAATCCCCCTTCTATACCTGCGCTAAAGGGCTTCGAGACTCTGTGTCTATGCGCCACAGGAGTTTCTGCTCACACTCAAAACCGAGGTCCAGTCGGTTGGGAAGAAATGATGGCTTCGATCGCATTCAGCAAGCTTGCTATTACCTCAACCAGCATCTTGAGGCTGGTGCCTGGCAGCCGCCTTTGTTCGGAAGTGTATGGAGTTCATTTGTGGGATCTGGGATCCATTGGAACGCTGAGCCGAAATCTGGCCGAAACCGCATTGACGATGCATTACCTTCTACAGTCCAGCGTCAGTGATAACGAACATCAACTCAGGCGTGGAGTATGGGAATACCATAACTTTTTCGAGCGTCTGAAAATGATGCGAACAGCCAACCCAGAATCGGAGAAGGTGAATCTTCTAAAGCAAGAGGTTGATCGGCGACGGATTGCCCTTGTCGGAAATTCGGACTTTCAAAACCTCTCGAAAGACCTTCGCCATCGAATCCTCGTTGGTGAAAAGGCGAAGCTTAAGTCAAACGAGGAAATCTGCGATAGCGCCGATATTAGCCTGAACTTTTATTCGGCGATGTTCAGGTATGGGTCCAATCACACACATTCGTCACCGTTCGCTTTTTCCCTCATGGACAGGTTGTCGCCGCAAGCTGGGATTGGTTTTGACGCGGTCAATCTTGCGCTGACAATCGGGGCAGGATTTCTCGCTGTTGGAATTCGCGACTACTTGGATGTTTTTTCGGACCACGTCAGCCGTTTGACGAAGGATGAGGCTTTACAACTTTCACTTTGGTTGGCAACGGTGCAGTGGGAGAATAATGCGTGTTTTCCAAAGCTTTCCACGTAACGCACATCCCGTTGGCCGAGCAGTTCAGGCGGCGGCCTGCAAAGCCGCAAAGGCTGGTGCAATTCCAGCACGGGATTCCATTTCCATTCGGGCATAAGTGTTGAGAGATACACGTCGGTCTTCCAAACCGGAATAGTCGGCGCGATACCGACATGCCCGTCCATTTCACGCGACGCGAAACCGTGCCGGTCAGGACTTCACAGGCTCGGCTGCGGCGGTTCAACTCCGCCTTCGTGTCGCAATTGGGTTGCAAACTTTGACAGTGAAGTCCCGTCTCTTAACCGGCGAGAAGTGCTGGCGCACCGCAAGGTGTGCGAATCCGAGGCAACCCACCATTTCCGCATCCGTCGTGAAATTATTATCATGCTGGTGGCAGTGCGCTAGCACCTTCGAACGGAGAGTCTGCAGGTTGGACTGCAGTTCGTGACAGCGGACAATTCCATTTGGGACACCCATATTGCAGGGCTTGGGAAGCCACGTCCTGCCGGATGCACCATTTCACGGGCATGCGGTTTAACCCGAATAGCAGAGGGTCCAGACTCAGAATCTGGCAGCCTTGGGGGTGCAAGTCCCTTCATGCCCACCATCTCGCGGCGACTGGCTTCAGCGGGAACAGCAGACCCCGGCGACTTAAAATCGCCGAGCCTTCCGGGTGCAAGTCCCGGGTCGCCGACCGGCGTGTGGTTCATCGGAAATAGCAGACCGATTCGACTCAAACTCGAACAGCCTTGGGAGCGCAAGTCTCCCCACGCCGACCAATCTGGAATGTCCACCGGCCAAGGTGCCGGGCCTCGGTGCTAACGAGTGCGTGCCTTCGGGCAAGTGGTGCAAGTCCACGGCATTCCGCCATGCGCGTGTAGCTCAAAGAGAGCCGGCGGTCTTATACCCCGCATCGCACTAGATCAGTGCCGGGATCCGGAGCGTTACCGGACGCGCGCACCATTTCGCCCTCAAAGCATTGCTAGCGATGCATTCGCTCGGTAAGCGAATTAGCTCGGTGCAATTCCGAGTGAGGGCTCCACGCAGTCGAGTCAGCGCTCAGATGAGTTTCATAAGCTCGTCGTGTCCGGGGCAGCACCGGAGACTGCGACCATTCTCGCCTCCACGCAGCAGCCTGCGGATTTCTTTTGTAAAGAATTCCTGCCGGAGCATCACCGGCCGGAGGCTCCATTCCATTTGCTCGCGTAGCCCAATGCAGAGGCACGACGTCGAGAACGTCGCCAGTGCAGGTGCAAGTCCTGCCGCGAGCACCATTTGGCCTGCAAGCATTAAAGTGATGCAACGGACTTTTAATCCGTAGAACAGGGCGCGTTACCCTGGCGGGCCACCAATTCATGCCGGGTCGTCTAATCAGTAGGACACCGCCCTTTGAAGGCGGCCGTGTTGGTGCGAGTCCAGCCCCGGCAGCCAATTTCCGCCCGATGGTGAAACAGGATCATGTCTCTCTTACAAAGAGATGTTGAGGGTGCAATTCCTTCTCGGGCGACCACTTTCAATTGCCTCGTAGCGTAATTAGGAGCGCCCCGGTCTCTGACACCGGAGGACCTGGAGCAAAACCAGGCGAGGCAACCAATCTCTTCAATAAAGAACAAACACCTCGGCGCGGAGCAGTCGCGGTGTGAATAGTGGCCGTGTGCAAACACTTTTATGAGCGACATACTGAATAAGACAATCGTCCTGGTGCTGAATCGCAACTGGCAGGCGATCAACGTGCGCACGCCGCAAGAGGCGTTCTGCATGATGGCCACCAACGTGGCTACCGCGCTCGACATCGAGTTGGGTGACCATGGCCATGCGCAAGGTTTGCGCCCCGTGACGTGGGACGAGTGGATCACGCTGCCGATTCGCGACGGCGACAATCTCGTGCGCACCGCGCGCGGACCGATCCGGGTGCCGACTGTCATCGTGGCGGTGAACTTTGCCAAGGTGCCGAAGAAGCGCCCGAAGCTCTGCGCGAAGACGATTCGCGAACGCGACGGCAATCGCTGCCAATACACGGGCCAATTGCTCAAGCCAGACGAAGGCAGCCTCGATCACGTCCTGCCCCGCTCGCGCGGTGGTGCGGACACGTGGGAAAACCTCGTGTGGTCGAGCAAGGATGTGAACGCTCGCAAGGGCAACCGTCTGCCGCATGAAGCCGGCCTGAAGTTGCTCAGCGTCCCGCGCGCGCCGAAGGAACTGCCGGTCACGGCCCTCATTCGCAACGCGCACGGCGTCGTCGAGTGGAAGCTGTTCCTCAATGAATGAACCAACGGGAGAGCAGGCGTCAAAGCTCGCTCTCCCAAAACAATTTTCCTAAAATCATTTGAACTCGCATGATGCCTATCACTGATTTGATCAAAGACCATAAGGGTCTCGTTAATGAGTTGGCACGTTACGACTACGCTTCCGTCGCACCGCTTGTCGGAGGATTTCTAACGCTGCCCGATTATCATGCCAACACCCTTCGCCTTGATGCCTTGGCTCATTTGGCGTGTTTCGCTTGCAATGGTAAACGAACTGCCGATCGTGAAATGTTGGTTAAGTGCGCTGGGAAGCATTTAGAAGACTCGCAACTCGTAATGATGGAAGACCCGGTTGAAGACGCTTTCATCGGCAATATCGCCACCGGCTTCGGAAATTTTCGCGTCTTTCGAGGGATTGAAGAATCTGGAGATTTTTGGACGGAGAGATTGTTGCGTCCACTTGAAGATCCGGGGATTCCAGAACCCTTACAGCCGCTGGTATCGCAGGTCGCTGCTCTCCTAAAGTTGAGCGATGCAGTTGTCGAACGCCGTGGGCTCAAGCGTTACACATTCGGTGCGGGCCAACTTCGTGGCCGCTTGCAGATTCCACAATGGCGGGAGCTAGAAGCCGCTTCGCGTGCTGTTTGTTTCACTCCGTCCGATCTTCAAAATTTAGGAGTCGATGTAACAGCGCTAGCTCCGTTCATTCTGAGCACAGAAGGCCGTAGCCAACTTCCACCACAAACAATAGGCCATTCCAACTTCGAGCGATTTCCGCTGATTCAGTTTAGCAGCCACCTCGTCATGACTGCGCCGCATGAAATAACAGCGAGCGTTCGCCGATTCATCATCGAACAACTTCACGCGACGGGGTTTCTCGGCTTCTTTGAAATGATGCTGCACCAGAGACAAGTGGAGGACTGGTTTAATACGCTTCGACATGATTTTCATTTCACTCCTGTCGAGATCGCATTACCACCCCCTCCAGAAGGTTTTCCTCCGATTTACCAGACCGTAATGATGTTTGACTCTGGCAAGTATGCACATCTTGTAATGTTGGACGGCAATCTGTCTGGCCGTTTGAAGAATGGTCACGACTTCGATCGTGTCAGCCCCAGTCAACAAGATGCTTTTGATAAGCACCTAATTGCTTGCTCCGAAAAACTGAAAAAGTTGCCCGGCTACAACGCTGGCATGACGGTCCTCACTCGAGGTGGCGTTGGCAGAGGGTTGCTCATGGGGCACAAAGATGTGCCAACGGATTGGGAGTTCATCTTTGCGTCACTTCCCGACTGGCACACATTGGCTGGCTGTGAAGATATGTCTGCTTTACGCATGTGGAGAATGGGCCGCCAGAAGGAATGGGCCGAAAAGCATGGCCTAACTGTCCACAACATCAATGGCCCACTCAATCTTTACGCGTGCTGGCGTGCAAACGGCTGGCGATTTTTGCTTCGTGATATGCCTTTGGAGCAGGCACACAAGATGTTGGGAATGGAAATTGATTTCCTCACCAATGTGCGCAAGGAAGTTGACCAGAACCGTGACGAGCATTCGAGCCCGGTTCACAATGGTGCAGGATGGATTCGCGTCCGCCGTAGATACCCGAAAGCCTATCGCAGCAAAGACAAAAGCGCGCCAATGTATTGTGTTCTTGAAGGTATCGCAGACGGACAACTGTTGGCTTCCGTCGAGACTGCTAATCGCATTTGGTGGATCGCTACGAAAGCTCGCAAGACTGACGGAGATGGACGTGCGGTTGTTTTTGAACTTTGGGATTGCTTACTCAATTGGGTGGGGCGTGGCATTACCGCTATTGAAAAGGAGTTCCCAGGGCTTTCCGGCGCTTCTGTCTGGATTGAAATTGAATTCACCGAGTTGGAAAAGTGGGCAGATCATGCCGCCGACAACCTGACGCACTTGGCGACTGCTCAGCCACGTGCGGTGGCAAGTGTCGCAGAGCGTAAAGTCACGCTTACCATTCCAGCAGACTTCAAAAATGAATTTCATGTTCCCGACAATCGAGCCGAGCGCGCAATGATGGGCTGCTTGCTTAAAGGTGTGGCGGTATTGGCAGCAAGACCGTTTTCAGAAACTGACCTCACTGTTTTGCTCGCGGCAATTTTCCCTAACACTGAAGCTCGCTTTTTTCACGTCCTCCGAACGGAAAGCCTAGAGCCTGTACTTAACTTTTGCCGAATAGAGCGGCGAGCATGAGGGTGGCAAATGCCAGCCAATG
>JBQCEJ010000345.1:0-3511 GCA_051960355.1 Verrucomicrobiota bacterium
CGGGCTTTCGTGAGGTTTTGGAGATGAAGATGAGTGTGACGACTTGGAATGTTTGTCATTCGACTTTGCGGAGTGAGCGTGGGCTTGGTTGTTCGCCTGTTCACCGCGATATTTTCCAAAGAACACGAGCGCGACCTGACGCGTCATGTAAAATGCCGTCAACAAAGCACCGGCAATGCCAAGGTAAAAAGGAATGTGCGAAGCCGGCCAACCGTGAGCGGCGTGCAGGATTTCGTCTTTGCTCCAGAACCCGGAGAACAGAATTGGAAACCCGGACAGCGCCAGCATACCGATCGCGTAGGTCGCAAAGGTCAGCGGCATAAACTTCCGCAAGCCTCCCATCCGGCGAATGTCCTGCTCCTCGTGACAACCGTGAATCACTGAACCGGCGCCCATGAATAGCAGGGCCTTGAAAAACGCGTGCGTGATGAGATGAAACATCCCAACCGCCACCCCACCCACGCCCAGCCCCATCATCATGTAACCAAGCTGCGAAACCGTGGAATAAGCGAGAATGCGTTTGATGTCGTTTTGAGCAACCGCAATCGACGCTGCAAAGATCGCGGTAATGGCGCCAATCCACGTCACAACCTGAAGTGCAACCGGAGTGGTGTTGACGCCTTCAGGGGAAACAATCATCAGCGGATAAACCCGCGCAACCAGAAACACGCCGGCGGCTACCATCGTCGCGGCGTGGATGAGCGCGCTGACCGGCGTCGGACCTTCCATCGCGTCCGGCAGCCAGACGTGCAGCGGCACCTGGCCAGACTTGCCCACGGCACCGGCAAAGATCAACAGGCCGATCGCCGTGGAAACCGCCATGCCGATTCCAGTGGTTTGCGCGACCATTTTGACCAGCGCCGCTTGCTGCATGCAGCCCGTGCCATCATCCGTATAGAAGAGCAGCGTTCCGCTCTGCGAATAGAGCCAGACCATCCCGAGCAGAAAAGCGACGTCACCGATGCGCGTGGTGATGAATGCTTTCTTTGCCGCCGCCGCCGCACTGGGTTTATGATACCAGAAGCCGATGAGCAGATACGAAGTCAGGCCGACAATTTCCCAACTGATGAACAGAAGCAAAAGGCTGTTTGCGATGACCACGCCCAGCATGCCGCCCGCAAACAGCGCGAGGAACGTGAAAAACCGGGTGAAGTTCTCGTCATGCGACATGTACCCGACGCTATAGATGAAGATCAGCGTCCCAACAAAAGTCACCATCACGAGCATGACAGCCGTCAGCGGATCCAGCACCCAACCGAGTTGAACCACGCCGGCGTTTCCATCGGCAAACTGGAACCAGGCAAAATTGAAAACCTGCCGTGCTGCTTCACCGTGATGTCCAATCGTGTTGGCAAACGCACACAGCGACAGGAGAAACGAAATCACCATCGAGCCAATGGCCAGCGACGCAGAGAACTTTCGGAAACGCTGTGGCGTCAATGCACTCAACCCTGCCGCCAGCACAGGCAGCGCGGGAATCAGCCAAAGATTTTTTACGGTCCAACTCATTTCAGCCCTTCAAGGAATTCACGTCATCCACGTTCGTGGTCTTGTAATGCCGATAAATGGCAATGATCAGCGCCAGACCTACCGCCGCTTCGGCTGCGGCAATGCCGATCGAAAAAATCACAAACATCACACCCGTGAGCGCTTCGGGGTTCGGGCCATATCGCCAGAACGCAATGAAGTTCAGGTTCGCCGCATTGAGCATCAGTTCGATGCCGATCAGCACCAGGATTGCATTGCGGCGAATCACCACGCCCGCCAGGCCGATGGCGAACAGGAATGCGGAGAGCAGAAGATAACCAGCGAGCGGCGTCATTTCTTGGGCTCCTTTTCGTGCAGGGCAATGATCACCGCACCGATCAAAGCAACCGTAAGCAGCAGGCCGATCACTTCAAGCGGCAAAACGAATTTGTTCATCAACGCCTCGCCAATTTTCTGAACGGTGATGTCTGGTGCAGACGGCAGCGGCTTGTGAGTTGCACCGCTTTTGGTAATCGCCCAGACGAGCACTCCCAAGACGGCGGCAACTATGGCCAAACCATAAAACCACGAACTTGAGAAAACGGTTTCTTTCCCGGTATCGCCACTCCGCGTGAGCACAATCGCAAACACAATCAGGATGGAAACGGCCCCGACGTAAACCAACAATTGCGCAAAGCCGACGAACTGCGCATCCAGTTGCAGGTAGGTCACCGCCAATCCCGCGAATGCCACCGCGAGAGCGAGCGCGCAATGCACCAGATTGCGCAGGCTCATCGCGGCGACCGCAGAGGCGATCGTCACAACGGAGATAATTGCAAAAGCGATTCCCATTCTGAATTTTTGCTTGGATTACTCGGCGAATTGATACGTGCGTTTGCCGATTTTTTTGCCAGCGATCAAACCGCGCCCCAGCATTACGTAAGCGCCGGCCACCAACAAAGAGCACACGATCCAACGCGATAACGCGGGCAGCGGCAGCATGAAATGCCAAACGGCGGCGGCGACGATATTGATCAGCGTCATCGGCACCATGAATTTCCAGGCGAAGTTCATCAGTTGATCCTGCCGCAACCGGGGAACCGTTCCGCGCACCCAGATGAAAACCAGAATCAAGACCACCAGCTTCGTGAAGAACCAGATCCAGGAAGGAATGAATTCCAGGAAAGCCGCCGGTGCGTGCCAACCGCCGAGAAACAGAGTAATCCCAAGACCGCTGACCGCGAACAGCCCGAGGTATTCGCCGAGGAAAAAGAGCGCAAACTTGAAGCCCGAATATTCGATGTAATAGCCCGCGATGATTTCCGATTCGCCTTCCGGCAGATCAAATGGCGAGCGATTGGACTCCGCCGTTGCCGCGATCATGAACAACACGAAGCCCGCAAACCCCCAAGGCGTCAGCACGTACCAGTTCGGAAGCCCGTGACTAAAGCCTGCCTGCGCGTCTACGACTTGCGTCAGCGACAGCGAACCGACGATCATGATCACCGTCACGGTGGAAAGGATCAGCGGGATTTCATAGCTGATCATTTGCGCCATCGCCCGCATGGCGCCGAGCATCGAATATTTATTCCGGCTCGACCAACCCGCCATGAAAACCGCGAGCTCCATCGAAGCGCCAATGGCAAAGAAGAACAAAATGCCTGCATCGAAATCCACCATCGTCATGTTTCGCCCAACAGGCAGAACCGCCAAAACCAGGAACGGCGGCACGGCCAGCATGAGCGGCGCGAGAAAATGCACGACTTTATCCGCAGAACGCGGAACGAGATCTTCTTTGATCAACGCTTTGATGCCGTCTGCGGCGGGTTGCAGGAACCCGAACGGCCCAACGCGATTGGGTCCGAAACGATTCTGGATTCGCCCCAACCCTTTGCGTTCGAGAATGGTTGTGATGGCGAACAGTGTGGCGAAGACACCCATCATCGCGGCAATCGAGATCACGATTGAAACAATCGGCTGCCAGCTAACCGGCGCAAAGCCGACCAGCCAGTGCTTCAGCAAAACGAACATTTGATCTGCGGTT
>JBQCEJ010000346.1:0-5369 GCA_051960355.1 Verrucomicrobiota bacterium
AGCAGAATGACGGCGATCAGGTAAGTGACGGAGGAGACAAACAGCAGCGAGGCGAGCGCGAACAAGCCCATCTCACGCTCGATCTCCCGGAGCTTCCGCTCCAGAATGCCGGTGCTGTAGATCACGTCCACCTGACCCAGGATATCCTCGCCCCGTTTCACCAGCAGTTTCCTGGCGATCCGACCGCCTGAACCGTCGGCCAATTTATCCGACAGCGTCTCCTCAATCGCGCCCGTGGTTTCCCGAAGGTGGATGCCCACGATCTCGTCGTCGTGGTAAAAGGCCCTCAGGTTCACCCGGATTTTTTCCCGGTCCACATCCCATAAGGGTTCAATGCTGGTCGCTTCAATGAGCCGGTCCATCGTGTCAATCTTTTCGCTCAGACGCTTGATCTCGCGGGCCCTTTCCTGTTTCACGAAAAGCACAATGGCGGCGGCGTTGAGCAGCAGCGTGCAAAGACCGATCGCTACGATCGTTTTGGTCCTGATCTTCACGGTTCTTCCGGCTTTTGAACCACTTTCGGCGGGAGCGACTGTCCGCTGACCTCATCCAGGATTTCTTCCGAATGGAAATGATATCGCTTTAATCCGGGATTCAGCGCCTTGGAAAAGCCGGCGAAATGAATTTTCGAAAAGTTCTCAGGTTTAAAGTTCGTCAGATAGCGCTGGATGTTTTCGCTGTCGAGAATGGTCATCTGGGAAAAGAAGGTCAGCGATTCCTGCTTGAAATCTCTTCCGTGAAAATAGTCGTAGAGCAGAATCGCCGCCCAGGCGGGCTCCAAAAAATGCCCGTCAATGGAGGCCACGATGTCGCCGTGGTTGACGGCTTTCAACGCTTCCGGATCCCAGTCCATGGAACCGACCAGAATCTGTTTCCCCGGCTCGATTCCGCTTTCGCGCAATGCTGTCAATGCGCCCAGCGCCATGGGATCGTTTGCAGACCAGATCACCCGAGTGCCGGGATAGCGCTTCACCAGCACCTCAGTTTTGAGATGGCCATCATTGCGGGTCCAATCACAGGAAATGATCTGCTGAATGTTCAGATTGGGAATCTCCCGGGCCGCTTCTTTCAAGCCGCGCAACCGTTCCACCGCCGCCGGATCGGCCACCGGGCCGTTCAGGCCTACGAAGGAAACTTTCCCGTTGGCGTTCGTCAGCCCCGCCTTCAGCGCGCGCTCATACAACAACTGCGCCAGATCCGCGCCGGCCTGACAGTCGTTGGGCAAGATCTGCCCGATCCAGTTCGTGAAATAATCTCGTGGGCCACCATACTGTTTGCGATTTGCCTCTTCGACCAAACCGGAATTGTAAATGAACGCCTTGACATTGTGCTTGTCGGCTATCTGCAAAATGCCCGTCGCATTCTGGCGGATATTGGGGAAAATAATGGCGTCGGGTTTGTCAGCCGATTCAGCCATGGCCTTGAATTTCTCCAACATGGCCAGGCGATCCCGGTACATGTAGATGACCTCGGATTTCATTCCCAGCTGACGACAGGCTTCCTGGAACAGTTCGGCCGAGGTGCGCCACCAATGCACGCCAGGATTGGCAGCGCTGAAGAGCACAATCTTGAGCGGCTTCATCTGCCGTTCCAAACCCGCCCGTTGCGGTCGCGGCTCCGCCAGATTTTGATCTCTCCCTTCAGCACTTCCCTTCGCTTCATAGCCATTCGACAGCGGAAAGGCGAACAGGAGGAAGAGGGCCAACCCGGCGAGCCGAATGGTCCATGCAACGGCATGTCGCTTCAACTGGGCCATGACACACCCTCGCACCACTCAACCCAGTTTCAAAAACTTTCTCGCATCATCTTGGCAAATCGAACGGCACAAACCGTCCTGCTGATTTAAGCGAGGGCTGGCCCTTGGCCAGTCTGAACGGTTATTTGCCACCGACGGAATTGACGTTCGCTCCTATGCTTCAACTGCGGCACTCATTGCGGCCGGCCGGCCCCGCCCGGCGCTCCGGCCTGTCTCTTATTAGATTTTCAATCCGGCGGAATCAGCGGAACCGATGTGCAGGCGCATTTGGCACAGCCTGGATGGGACCTTCCCATCGTTTTCCTGATCCAGCGAACGCTGAACAAAGAACATCGAACGCCGAGATGTTAAGCGCGGCGCCCTGGAATGCGCCGGGGTCGTTGCTGCCGCGGGCGACCGCCGTCCAAAGGGGATCGAAACATTCAACATTCAACTCGGAACGCTGAAGTTTAACGCCGGAGAAGCGGAGAAAAATGGCTCACGAAACCGAACTGAAACTTAGGGGAAAAACCAAGCGACGGCGGAACGAAGATTGAAGTGAAAACGAACGAGCAGACTTGCTGGAACGAGGAAAACGCGACGGCTCAACTGCTTTCAACCAAAGATGGACAGGGATGCGCACAGATAGCTAAACGGCCGGATAGGCGCAAAAAAAACCGTTCCGCATCTCACGGAACGGCGTTTTTTAGCGAGAGCAGTTTCTGCTCAGGCCTGAAAGGATTTGCCGCAGCCACAGCTTTGGGTGGCATTTGGATTGAGAATTTTGAATCCGCCTCCGGTCAATGCATCGCTGAAATCGATGCGGGTGCCGCGCAGATACTTGGCGCTGAACGGATCCACCAGAACAGAAACTCCGAACATTTCCACAGCGAGATCGTCGGGGCGGCGCTCATCGAACACCATCGAATACTGCATTCCAGAACAACCGCCCTGCTCGACATAAACCCGCATGACTTTCCCGTGATTTGCCGGCTGGTTGAGCATGCTCTTGACCTCACCCGCTGCGCTTTCGGTCAGCGTGATGACGGGTTCAATGACGGTATTGGTTTCCATATTGGATTGATACGCTTGAACTTAACTGTCGCGGGCAAGCGTGTCAAACGACGGCACCAACGCGCGTGTGATTGAAACCGCCGGTCACGGCTCCCAAGCGAACCGAGAGTAGCATTCCGTTCAATCCGCTGGGCGAGCGCGCAGGGTGCATCGCGTTCGGAATCGCGCGGGCAAACGCAGTGGAGGTTTCATCATCGACGAATGACGCGGCGCTGTCCCGCGTTTGCGTGATAGTCCGCTTTTGAGCAGTTGGTATCTTCCAAACACGAGCTGCGCGGCAACGCAATTGGCGGTTTGCTTTCGCGAAAGAGTTGCTGGGACTGCTGCTGAAAATTCCGGCAGCCCAGTCCGGATTCGTGGGCTCGGATTGATGATCAGTCATTTGAATTTTGTGAAGATTGGCAGGGCTATGAAGCGGTCGCTGGAAATGTTCCTTTTAGGCCGAAGTCGGGTTCTATCCTCGCGGTGGCTTGCTCTGGCCTGCGGTTTCTGCATCGCAACGAGTGCCGCGGGGTTGTCGGTGCCTGCGCCTCTCGTCGAGTGGGATACGTTCAGTGATACGTGGGTGGCGACCGACGCCTTGGGCCGCAGTCTGCCCGCCGCGGCGGAGGCGGGCGCGCCTCGAGCGGGGAAGACCGTCGGGATTTTCTACTTTCTTTGGCTGGAAGGCAAAAGCCCCGTATATGACATTTCCAAATTGCTGGCCGCCAATCCAACCGAACCGGCTTACGGGCCGAAAGGCGCGTTTCATTTTTGGGGCGAGCCGCTGTTTGGCTATTACCGTGCTGACGATGAAGCGGTGATTCGCAAGCATGCGCAGATGTTGAGCGACGCCGGTGTGGATGTGGTTTTCTTTGATGTCACTAATGGGCTGATCTACGAGGAAAACTATCTTGCCGTTTGCCGGGTGTTCAGTCAGATGCGCGCTTTGGGGCAACGCACGCCGCAGATCGCCTTTCTGGCCAATTCACGTCACGAGCGGGTGGTGACGGAACTCAGCAAGAAGTTTTATTCCAAGAAACTCTATTCCGATCTCTGGTTTAACTGGAAAGGCAAGCCGCTGTTGCTGTCGCCTCCCGACGGTCTGAGTCCTTCCATCACTCAATTTTTCACCCTGCGTCACTCGTGGGCCTGGACGAGCCCCAAAGGCTGGTTCGGTGATGGACATGACAAGTGGCCATGGATCGATCACACGCCTCAGGGTTTTGGCTGGCACGAGTCGCCCAAACGAGCCGAGCAGATTTCGGTGGCCACGGCGGAACATCCGGTTGCGAACATCGGGCGCAGCTTCTCCAACGGCCATGAACCGGCGCCCGGCCAGACCGCGACCGAGGTGGGCCGCTATTTCGGTGAACAATGGCAGCGCGCGTTGCAGGTGAATCCTGAGTTCGTGTTTGTCACCGGCTGGAACGAATGGGTCGCCCAACGATTCATCAACCAAGGCGAAAAAATCAGCATGCTGGGACGCAAACTGAAACCCGGCGAAACCTATTTCGTGGATCAGTACAACCAGGAATTCAGCCGGGACATCGAGCCGATGAAGGGCGGCCACGGTGACAATTACTATTACCAGCTGGTCAACTATGTCCGCCGCTACAAGGGCGCGCGCCCGGTGCCGGAAGTTTCCACCCGCCCGATTGAAATCGATGGCAGCTTCGATGACTGGCAAAATGTCGGGCCCGAGTTTCGCGATTCGATTGGCGATCCCGTGCATCGCGATCACCCGGGCTGGCAAGGTGAAAAGCCGTTTCTCAATCAGACCGGACGCAACGACATCATGTCGGCCAAAGTGAGTCGCGATGCGAGCCAGCTCTATTTCTATGTTCGAACCGTCGCGCCACTGACCGCGTCCAGCGATCCGCATTGGATGCAGTTGTTCATCGATGCCGACAACAATCCCAAGACCGGCTGGCTTGGTTATGACTACGTTCTCAATCGTTCCAACGTGCGGACGAATGTGACCACGCTGGAGCGAAATGTGGATGGGAAATATGCCTGGAACACGCCGGTGGATGTCCCGTTTCGGTGTGTTGGAAATGAAATGGAAGTGGCCTTGCCGCGATCGGCAGTGGGAATTTCAAATGCGACTGCGGTGATGGATTTTAAATGGGCGGACAACATCCAACAAACCGCTGAAGCCAGCGACTTCACCCTGAATGGCGACGCCGCGCCCAACGATCGCTTCAACTTTCGCGCCATTTTCGGGCACCCTGAGCGGGAGCGACTCGCCCAGAGACGGGTGGATGAATGATGGCGCGGCAGGCGCTTGGAGCAGTCATGGATTGGCGAATGTGACCCCTGCGAACGGGGCCGTTGCTGGCGGTTTGGATCCGCGTTTTTACGTTGGAGGGACAGGCACGCATGCACTCGCCGAAAAACAGTCGTAACCCGGTCCGGCCAATTCTCGACTAAGTGAGCGATAATGAAACGAACCCAGCACCGCTCAATGTTCGTGTCGCTTGAGCTATTCCTCGGAATTCTCCTGCTTGTTGCCCCCACGGTTGTGGCGGGCGAGTCGCGGCCGAACGTGCTGTTTATTCTCACGGAAGACCAGGGATCG